>CAYRHK010000139.1:0-6458 GCA_964423825.1 uncultured Terricaulis sp.
CTTGGACCGGTGAACTTCTCCGGCGGCAACATCATGCTCGGCGGCGACGGCAGCGATTTCATTATGGGTCGCGGCGGCAATGACATTCTTGACGGCGACGCTTGGCTCCACGTCGCTTTGCTGCCGGATGGACAGATCATCCGAGAAATCAGAACGGATATAACGTCCGGCGATGTCGATGTCGCCGTCTACAACGACGTGTTCGCGAATTACACCGTGAGCGGGCCGGACGCTCAAGGGTTCTACACCATCTCGCACAACGTGGTTTCGCCGGGAATTGCGGGCCTCGTCAACGAAGGTGTGGATCGCGTGCGCAATATCGAGCGCCTGCAGTTCGCGGATCAGACGGTTCTGCTTGATCAAAGTGCGTCCGCGAACCGTTTGCCAACGGGCGCGATCGTGGTGACCGATCTGACGAATTTGCCGACGGTGACGCCTTTGGTCGGTTGGCCGCTTTCGTTCAACAGCACCGTTGGCGACCCCGATGGCATCGTCGCGGGGTCGATGACGTTCCAATGGCAGTATCTCGATCCCGTCGCCGCCGGGGGCGGACAACCCATCTGGGTGAATATCACGGGCGCTACCGGGGCCACGTTCACGCCAACTCAGCTGCTCCTGGGCGTGCCGGTACGTGTTGTCGCGACGTACACGGATGGGCTCGGATTTGTGGAGCACGTGGCGTCGGCGCCGACGAATCTTGTCATCGAACCTGGTGGGATCAACACCGCCCCGTTCATCGTCCAGCAACAGGGCCTGGTGGGCTTGCCGGACACCGCAGCGCGAACAGGCGCGCCGATAAATCTGTTTCTGCCGCTCACTACCGTGTTCGCGGACAACCAGACGGCCTCTTCTTTGCTCCAATTTTCGGCAACCCTGACGGGAGGCGGCGCGCTATCGACGGTCGGCCTGACATTCACACTGATTCCTGACGGCCTCGGCGGCGTGAGCGGCGCTGTCATCTCCGGCACGGTAAACGTGGCGGGCGCGATCAGCATCACTGTCCGTGCGACAGACACGCCGCCACTCGGGGCGCCCCCGACCCCGCTATCTGTAACGGATACCTTCCTGATCACTGTGCTGCAGGGAAATCGCGCGCCGGTGGCGGCTGCCGCGCAAGTATTCCTTGGCGCAGAAGACGATCAGCTCATCGGTCAGCTTGCGGCGGGAAGCGATCCAGACGGCGATCCAATTGCGTTCCGGCTCGTCACCAACTCCGCACAAAATGGCGCGGTCACTTTCTTCGACGCCGCGACCGGTACGTTCGCGTTCACGGGCAGCCCCGATTTCGCGGGCGTTGCGAGCTTCCAGTACTACGTCACCGATGGCGCGCTCAACAGCGCTCCCAGAACCGTGACGATTAACCTGGCGCCGGTCAATGATGGCGCGGCGCCCTTTTCACTCACCGGTTCGGGCGCGGTAGGGCAGACAATCACCGCGCTTATTGGCGTTGACCCCGATGGCCCGTGGGATCCTGCGTTGGCGACTTATCGCTGGTTCCGCGATGGTGTCGTGATTGCGAACGCCGTCGACGCCAATTACGTGATCGCGATCGCCGACCTTGGGCATAGGTTGTCCGCTGAGGCGACGTATGTCGACGGTCAGGGCTTCACCGCAACGGTGTCCACGCCGATGTCCGAGGCCATCGGCGCGCTGGTGGTGAGTGCGCAGGAAGGCGTTCAGACCGCAACGCTTGCGGCGCTCAGCACGTTGAACGACCCGGATGGCAACCCGCTGCCGGAGGCGGTGTTCTTGGACTGGGAGATTTCTGGCGACGGACTCGTCTGGGAGTTCGCGCCATTCGACCGCCTCAGTCCAGATGGCATGAACCTCACGCAGCCGAACGGGGCCACGCAGTTGGTGCGCGCGACGATGACGTATATCGACGGCGCGGGGAACCTCGAGATCGTCACAACGGATCCCACGAGCGTGATCGTTGGCGCGAATACGGGGACTACGATCAATGGAACGGCCAACGGGGACATTATCTACGGAATGGGCGGCGGCGACAGGATAAATGGCGGCGCCGGCGCCGATACGATTATCGGGGGCCTCGGATCGGACAATCTCTTCGGCGGCGACGGGGACGACACCTTCCTGTACATGATCGGCGACGGCGCCGATGCGTTCAACGGGGAAGCGGGAATCGACAGGTTGCGCATTCGCGGCAGCGCAGCCAATGACACGCTCAATGTGGTCATCACCGGGGGCGTGGTCGCGCGGGTGCAAAACAGCGTGCCCTCGGGCGTCGAGCTAGTATTTGTCGACGTGGGCGACGGCCTTGATACGCTGAACTTCGCCAACACAACCGCGCCGCAATCCATCGTTGCAAGCCTCGCTTTGGGTATCGCGACCGGATTCGCCCAGATTGCGGGATTTGAGAATCTGACGGGGGGCGCGGGGAACGACACCCTTGCCGGTGACGACGGGATTAACACAATTCGCGGCAACGCCGGCGGCGATGTGATCATTGGCGCCGGTGGATCGGACGCCTTGTTCGGTGAAGCGGGCGATGATCGCTTCGTGGCGGGGGTCGGAGACGGCGACGATGCCTACACTGGCGGCGCGGGGAGCGACACGATCGATCTTTCCGCCACGAGCGCCAACGCGGTTGTGAACCTGATCGCCGGCCAAGCGGCCAGCGCGGATATTGGCGTCGATACTCTCGCGACGATCGAGAACGCGATCGGCGGCGCCGGCGCCGACACTTTCGTCGCCAGTACGGGGCGCAATGTCTTTACCGGCGGCGCTGGTGGGGACACATTTGTGTTTCAGACGCGGCAAACTGCGGGAAATGGCGCAGTAAACCGCGACGTGGTCCTCGATTTCTCGCACTTGTCCGACCACATTGACGTATCTGGAATTGATGCGGATAGCCGCACTGCGGCGACCGGGATTCAGCATTTTGCGTTCGACGGGGAAGTGGCTGCGGGGGCGGTAGCCGCGGGGCATATCGGATATCACTACGAGACCATCAACGGTGTTGAATACACCGTGGTTGAAGGGAATGTGCGCACCGTCAACGGAGCAGACGCGACGATCGATCTTCAGATTGCGTTACAGGGACACCTGACGCTGACCAGCGCTGATTTCATCCTTGGAGGGGGGTGAGACAGATGCGCGGTGCGATGCTCTCTGCATTGGTTGTGGCATCGGTGCTGGCCATGGGGGCGCTGACATCTGCTCGCGCGCAGCAGCAAAACCGGTGGGGGCGCGACTACTTTCCCAATGTAGTGCTGCAGGACCAAGATGGGCGGTCGCTGCGCTTCTACGATGACTTGATCCAGGGGAAGGTGGTTTCGATCAATTTCGTGTACACGACATGCACGGATGTATGTCCACTCGATACAGCGCATCTGCGTCAAGTGCAGGAGATTTTGGGCGAGCGCGTCGGGCGCGATGTCCACATGTACACGATTTCGATCAATCCCGACCGTGACACCCCTGCCGATCTGCGCCGCTTCATGCGCGCCTACGACGTGGGTCCCGGCTGGACTTTTCTGACCGGGCGACGCGAAGACATTGACTTGCTGCAGCGCCGCCTCGGGTTGCGTCCCGTCGATGAGCGCCGACTCAGGGAGCACGACACCAGCATCATCGTCGGCAACGAGCGCAGTGGACAATGGATTCGCCGTTCAGCCTACGAGAGCCCGCGGATACTCGCTGATCTCTTGGGGCGGACCCTGCAGAACTACGCGCCGGCGCCCGTCAATGCTCGCGAGAGCTATGCCGCTGCTGGGGAGGTGATTGACCGCTCACATGGCGCCTACCTGTTTCGCACGCGTTGCCGTTCGTGCCACACGATTGGGGAGGGTGATCGCCTCGGGCCGGACTTGGCGCGGGTGACGCAAACACGTCCGAGACCGTGGCTAGAGCGCTGGATACGCGAGCCTGACCGTGTTCTCGCTGAGCGCGATCCAACCGCGATGGGGCTCCTTTCCCGCTATCGCAATGTGCCGATGCCGAATCTTGGTCTGAATGAGGAAGAGGCCAGCGCCCTGGTCGATTATCTCGAACGCGCACGCAACTAGCTCAGACCTATTTGTCCGGGACCCGCCACGAGAATGTCGCGCGAAATCAGCATCTGGACCGCCGGTGGGGCCGGGGCGCGGCGATGGGGGCGCTTGCGTGAGGCCCGAAGCCCATTAAAGCACGTCCTCAGAGAGGAAGCTCATGAATTTGGCCCAAGCCCGCGACGCGATGGTGGAATCGCAGGTGCGCACCGCGGACGTTACGGACGCGCGCATTCTTCATGCTATGCGGGTCCTGCCGCGTGAGCGCTTTGCGCCGTCGGGAAAGCAAGCGTTTGCCTACGCCGACCTCGACCTCGAAGTCGCGGCTGGTCGGGCGCTGATGCGCCCGCGGGACTTGGCGAAACTGGTACAGGCGGTGGCGCCAAAGGCGCATGAGCGCGGGCTCGAGATCGGCGGCGCCAGCGGGTACGGCGCGGCCGTGCTGGCGCGGCTGTGCAAGTCGGTGGTGGCGCTTGACTGCGAGCCAGCGCTTTCGGCGGCGGCGCGGGCGGCGTTCGAGGCTATAGGCGCTGCAAACATCACAGTGGTGACAAGTCCGCTTGAGGCGGGGTGGGAGGACGCGGCGCCGTACGATGTGATCCTGTTGAATGGCGCTTGCGAGGTGCTGCCCGACGCGTGGCTGAAGCAACTGGCGCCGAATGGTCGCCTTGGCGCCATTGTCCGAAGCGGCAGTGCAGGCGCGGCGCGCATCTATACGCGCGCTGGCGACAGCGTCTCGTATCGGTCTGTATTTGATGCGGCCCCGGGCGTTGCGCCGCAGTTACATGAGCCGATGACATTCCGGTTCTGATCCTGGCCTCCGTGCTCCATTAACTTTGTCTTATGCAACCTGCGTCGAGATCGCAGGTGATAGCGGTGCGCGATTCTTCGCTGTCGGCGTGAAGCTTTGTACGTTTCCGTCGGCGAGAATCGTCGCAGAAGCAGAGAGCGCGTTGCAACCGCAGCGCGGCGATTGGCGAGGCAGAACACATGGCGCTGCAGGAACCGCAAGCAGAACCCTCAATGGAGGAGATTCTCGCGTCCATCCGGCGGATCATTTCGGAAGAGGAGCAACCGGCGAGCGAACCGGTGCTGGAGCTCTCGAGTGTGGAGCCGCCGCCCGTCGACGAAGGCGATGACATCGTGTTCGAGGCTGTCGAGCCTGAGCCGGAGTCGATGCCGGCGCCCGCTCCTGGGCCGGAATTGCGCGCCGCTGCGCCGGCGGCATTCGATCCCCCGGCGCCGTCTGCGCCCGCAGAGGCGATCCTGTCGCCGCCGACGACGAACGCCACCGCCGGCGCGCTCGCGCGGCTCGCTGGCACGCTGCGCATCGCAGACACGCCGAACCAAACCGTTGAAGGCGTGGTGCGCGAATTGCTGAAGCCGATGCTGAAGGAGTGGCTCGACCGCAATCTGCAATCGATCGTGGAAGCGCGTGTGGAGGCTGAACTCGAGCGCATTGCGCGGATGGTAAGGTAGCGCATGAGAGTGACTCTCCCTTCTCCCCCTCACGGGGGAGAAAGGACGGCGACCCCGCTAGGTTAGTCGCTCACGCAAATCCTCAGGCAGATCGTCGCTCCAGTGCGCCGGACGCGGCGGCAGGGGCGAGGGAAGCGGACGCCCCTCGGCCCGTGCTTGCTCGGCCATTTCCTTCCAGATCTCGTGCCGGATCTCCCAGCGCTGGCGCTCAAGGTCGTCATCAGCGACGGCGCGGATGCGTTCGAGCAATTCTGTTCGCAGGCGCTCGTCCCCTTGGGGGTCATCGATTGGCGCGGGGGCCTCCGCGAGGGTGCGGGCGGCATCGGCGAGGTTCACCGCGATGTCGCTCCAGCGCTTGGCCTCGGCGGCGTCCCCGCGGCGCGCGGCCTTCTCAGCGCGTTTGAGCGCGGTCTCGGCGCGGTTGCGGGCGCTGTGCTGGGCTTTGGCGTGGACGGTATCGGACGCCGGCGTCGGCGGATTGAGCCAGGCGGCGAAGGCTTCGTCATCGTCGGGCGGGGGTTCCATGTATTCTCCATCGTCTAGCCGCGCGCCATCCTTGTCGGCCCGCGGGCCAAAAAAAGTTTCGTACAACTTCGCTCTCCTCGCGGAGGGCCGGGGACGCGAACGAGCCGCGCCGCATGCGTTCCTTGTGGGAACGCGAAAAGACGCGATCCGTTCGCGTCCCCGCAGACGTTGTTTCGCCGGGCCGACCGGGCTGGAGCTATTTCACTCCGCGAGGCGTACCCCGGCATGCGTGCGAGCCCTGGCTGTCTCCAAGGTCTCCGAACTTCCCGCGCTTCATTTTCTCGCGCGGGCCCTCACGCTCGCCTGCATCGCCGCCGCATCGAACTGAACAGAGGATCCGACTGCCCTACCAAACGACGACGATGGGAGAAGTGTACACTATGTACGATATCGGCCGGATGGAGCGGGCTCAGAACGTCGAGGGGGCGTTTGTGCCGCTCGAGG
>CAYRHK010000140.1:0-6434 GCA_964423825.1 uncultured Terricaulis sp.
TGGCAATTCGGGCGGGCCGTTGTTTAACGTCAGCGGCGAGGTCATCGGGGTCAACACCGCGATCGTGTCGCCAACCGGGGCCTCGGTGGGCGTGGGCTTCGCCACGCCAACTTCAATCGTTCGACCGGTGGTGGACCAGTTGTTGCGCTTCGGAGAGACGCGGCGCGGCTGGCTCGGCGTGCGCCTCGCCAACGTCAATGCCGAGACCGCACGGCGGGCGCGCTACGAAGGCGAAAGCGGGGCGGTGATTACGCGGGTGACGCCGAACGGACCGGCCGCAGCCGCGGGCCTGCTGGCGGGCGATGTCGTGCTTTCCTTCGGCGGGCGCGCTGTTACCGACAGCCGCGCGTTGACGCGCATCATCGGCGATGCCGAGGTTGGCGCCAGCGTCGAACTCGAGGTCATCCGCGAGGGGCGGCGCTTGACGGTGTCGGCCACGATCGAGCGTTTGCAGGAGGGCGGGTCACGGGCGCCACGCGGTGGCGGGGCTGGCGAGAGCGAGGCGTATGGCGACGATGGGCCGCGCGGCGGGCGCCTGTTCGGCATCGCGCTCTCGGAACTGGACGAGGGCCTTCGCGCGGAATTTCAGATCGAGGGCGATGTCGACGGTCTGGTAGTGCTGGGGGTGGATATCGACGGCGCCAACGAGAACGCATTGCGCGCCGGCGACGTGATCGAGCAGATCGGCTTTGCGCCGGTCAACTCAATCACGAGCGCGCGCATCGCCGCCGAGCGCGCCTCGCGCGCCAGCAGCGGCGTGGTGGTGCGCGTCAATCGCGGCGGGGCCGTAACCTATCGTCGGTTGGCGACGCGGGGTTAAGTCGCTCGCAGCAGCGCGCAGACCTCATCGAGCGAGTTGTACAGGAGCGCGCGGCTTCGCGTTTGGGGGTCCGGCGCCAGTAGGTCGGGGACCACCGCGACCATGAGTCCAGCGGCGTGGGCGGAAGCGACGCCTGTGGGAGAATCCTCGACCGCCAGCACGTCGCGTGGCGCAAAGCCAAAAGCGGCCACGCAGCGCGCGTAGGGCTCGGGGTCTGGCTTGCCGAGCGTGCAATCGTCGCGGGTAATCACGGCGCGAAAGCGCTCGCCGAGGCGGTGGGCGAGAAAATGGCGCTCCACCCAGTGGCGGCGCGAGTTGGTGACGAGACCGAACGGCGCCGCCGCCTTATCGAGCGCGTTCATCAGTTCGAGCGCGCCGGGTTTCAGGGGTGCGGTGCGCTGACCGATGAAGCCGCGCGCGCCCTCGATGAATCGGGCGAGCGGGAAATCTGGTCCGTAGTGCGCGATGAGCGTCTTGTCGTTGTCTTCGCGGTGCTTGCCGACGAGACTCAAGAAGAGCTCATCAGTCATTTCAAGCCCGAGCGCGCGTGCGGACGCAAAGTGCGCTTCGTGCACCAGCGACTCGGAATCGATCAGCGTGCCGTCGAGATCGAACGCGACGGCGCGCGGGCGGCGCGGCAAGCTCATGATGCAAAGGCCGCGCGGGCATAGCCCTGGAAGAAAAGGGCGGTCTCAAGCGTGGTGTGCTCGATGCGTGCATGCGCTTGCGCGGCGACCACCGGTTTGGCGCGGTAGGCGACGCCGAGCCCGGCGTCCTTGATCATGTCCAGATCGTTGGCGCCGTCGCCGATCGCGAGCGCCGCGGCTCCTTCTATGCCCAGAGAGCGCGCCTCCTGGCGCAACGTCTCGCGCTTGGCGGCGCGGCCAAGAATCGGTCGCGCCACCTCGCCGGTCAGCGAAGCGCCATCGTCGAGCAGGGTGTTGGCGCGATGGTCGTCAAAGCCCGCAGCTCGCGCCACACGCGATGTAAAGAAGGTGAAGCCGCCAGAGACCAAGACGCAGCGCGCGCCGTGCGCGGACATGGTGCGCACCAAAGCGGCCGCGCCGGCGTTGAGCTGCACGCGTTGGTCGTAAGTTTCCTGCATCGCGCCGAGGGGCAGTCCCTTGAGTCTGGCGACGCGCTCCACCAACGCCGGCTCGAACTCCAGTTCCCCGCGCATTGCGCGTTCGGTAATGGCTGCGATTTCGGGTTTAATCCCCGCGACATCGGCCAACTCATCCAAACATTCCACGTTGATGATGGTCGAATCCATGTCGGCCACCAAAAGGCGCTTGCGTCGGCCTTCCACGGGTACGAGCGCCCAATCGACCGGCAATCCTTTCACAGCTGCGGCGGCCTCCGCCGCCAGATCCGCATCGACCCGCTCATAGATCCATTCAGCCGCCTCCCAAGGGCCCAGCACGGCCGGCGGCGGCAACTTACGCGATAGCGCCACTCGCCCAAGCATCAGCAGCGCCTCGCGGTAGGCGGGCTTGTCTTCGCGCGGAGCGACGAAGACGAGGGCGTGGGCTGTGGTGGTCACGCTTGATTGTCTCCAGGCAGCGCACGCGTGGTATAGTCAGGGTCGATGCGCACGCTTCTACTTATGGGGCCCACGGCCAGCGGCAAGTCCGCATTGGCGCTCGATCTCGCCGAGCGACTGAACGGGGAGATTGTTAATGCCGACTCGATGCAAGTTTATCGTGATTTCCGCATCTTGACCGCGCGACCGAGCGACGCCGATCTCGCCCGGGCGCCGCACCGCCTCTATGGGCATGTCGACGCAGGAGAGCTTTATTCGACCGGCCGTTGGTTGACGGATGCGCTCGCCGCGATCGCGGCGATCCGCGAGCGGGGGCGCACGCCCATCCTCGTCGGAGGGACGGGGCTCTATTTTAAAGCGCTTATCGACGGGTTGGTGGCGTTGCCGCCCGCCTCGCCGGACGTGCGCTCGCTCTTGCGCGCGCGCCTGGCGCGCGAAGGCGCACCCGTGCTTCATGGCGAGCTTGAGCGCGTTGACGCAGCGAGTGCGGCGCGGATCGGCATCAACGATGCACCGCGCATTGTGCGTGCGCTCGAAGTATTCGAGACGCTGGGGGAGCGTTTGAGCACGTTGCAGGGGGAAACCAAACCCGCGCTCGCGCGCGATGCGTGGATGGGATTTGCTCTGACGCCGCCTCGGGCGGCGCTCTATGAGGCGATCGATGCGCGTTTCGAGGCGATGATCGAGGCGGGCGCCTTGGAAGAGGTGCGTGCGTTTGCGGGGCGCGGGGTGGATCCCGCGCTTCCGGCCAACAAGGCCCATGGCGCGCCAGCTCTGGCGGCGCATTTGCGCGGGGACTTGTCACTGCAAGCAGCTATGGACGTCGGCAAGCGCGACACGCGCCGCTACGCGAAGCGGCAGTTCACGTGGATAGCCGGGCAGATGTCCGACTGGCCGCGGATCGCTGAGACTGATGCACAGGTGCGGCTAGCGCGGGTGTTGGAGGCGTGGGCCGCGCGTTAGCGTGGATAGCGCCGGTCCTATCCGACCGAAGTGCACTTCATGCGATACTGCGCTCGTTCGCTGTTGGGAGGTTGTTGGGACGCCAAAACCGAACGATGCAGCGGATGCGGGATGAGTGCGATGCGGATGTTGTACGAAGGTGCCTTACCCTTCGTGGTTCAGCCGCCGGCGTGACGAGCGCCGAACGGGTCTTGATTGGTACAAGATCCGCGCATCGACCGGGAACGCCAACGCGGCGCTAACGCGTCGGCTGGACCCCCAGCGTTGCCGCTTGCAACGTATGGCCCTCCAGGACGCCCTCGAACGCCGCGTGAAGCGCCGGTTGGAAACGGTCCCGCGCGGAGCGCGGCTTGCGGCGCCTCCACCAAAAAAAGTTAAGTGCACGGCCGCGGGCCGCGCTCCGCTCTCCCGATTTTGGGGCGCCATGCCCAACAAGGATGGCGCGCGCCTAAGCTTCCCAATCCTCGGACTGGTCCAGCAAGAATTGGCGGAAGGCGGCGATGCGCTTGGAGCGTTTCAGATCGCTTGGGTAAATGAAGTACACTTCAAATGACGGTCCCGGGAGGTCAGGCAGCACTTTTACAAGATTGGGATTCTCACGCGCCATGTAGTCGGGCACGCTGGCAATGCCGAAGCCGGATTCCACGGCGCGCAACATGCCGGAGACGTTGTTGATTTCCAGCAGCGGCGGGCGCGGTTTGGCGTCTTCGCGTCCGGCGCGTTGGGCCCAGTCGAGTTCGCGCATGGGGGTGGGGATGTTGGCCTGATAGGCGATGATGCGGTGATGGTCGAGTTCTTCGACCTTCTTCGGGGTGCCGTGGCGCCTCAAATAATCGGCCGAAGCATAAAGGCTGACGCGCACCTCGAGGAGCTTGCGCTGTATGAGATCTGCGTGCGTCGCCGCCCAAAGACGGATCGCGCATTCGGCTTCGAGCTTCAAGAGATCGTACTCGCGATCATCGAGCAGCAGCTGCACGCGCGTTTCGGGGTAGGCGTCGGCGAAATGTACAAGACGGGGCGCCAGCCAGGTCGAGCCGAAGGCCACGGGAGCGGTCACCTTGAGGTCGCCGATCACCTTCTCGCGCGCGTCCTTCAGTGTCGATTCCGCGATCACGGCGGCGCTCGCCATTTCGCGGGTAAATTCGCGCAGCGCCATGCCGGGGCCGGTGAGCAAGAGTCCGCGCGCATGGCGCTGGAACAGCGGCACGCCCATCTCGCTTTCGAGGGCTGCGATTTGGCGGCTGACCGAGGATTGGCTGACGCCGAGCTTTTCTGCGGCGGCGGTCAGGGAGCCGGTCTCAGCGGCGAAGTGAAAGGTCTTGAGCTTGTCCCAGTCCATGGCGTCGCCGGCTGAATGCTATGCTTTGCATTATTGCATAGCTCAGTGGTCGCGTCGAGCAGCGACGAAGATCGTTTCCGCTCGGCGAACCCCATGCTAAGCGCGCGCGAGCGTTTGAGGAGGCTGGCCTTGGCTGACGTGTTCCTGAGCTACAAGCGCGAAGACAAGGGCCGCGCGAAAGTCATCGCCGTCGGCATTGAGGCGCATGGGTTCTCTGTCTTCTACGACGCCGAGATCGATGTCGGGCAAGCCTGGAACCAGCGGATCGTGCAGGAGATCGCGCAGGCGCGCTGCGTGGCGGTCTTGTGGAGCGAGCACTCTTCCGACATGGGCGTCGGAGAGTGGGTCCACAACGAAGCGCGCGAAGGCAAGAAGCGCGATATTCTGGCGCCGGCGTTGATCGGGGATTGCGACATCCCGCTTGAATTCTCCGGGGTGCAGGCCGCCGATCTGCGCGCCTGGCGGGGCGATCCCGCCGATCAGCAATGGCGCAACTTCATCGAGCGCATCGGGGTGTGCGTGCAGCGCGCCCCGAAGAACCTGCGCGCGCAGCCGTGGCGGCGCCGTTCGGCGCGCATCGCCGCGGCGCTCATTGTCGGCGCTGTCGTCATCGGCGGCGGCGTGTACGCCGTATGGCGGCTCGCGCCTGCCGGTAGCGCCGACGCGGGCGATGCTACTCCGGTATTAGATGTGCCCGGCGACAGTGCGGAGCAAAGCCTTGGCCCTGAGTGGCTAAGATACGTAGCCGACCAAGACTGCAATCGCATGGTCCGCTGGGCGGACGACAACATTCGTGACTACCCCGACTGGGAGTTGGCGCAGGTTGCGCGTACTCAGACCGCACGCATGTGTCCGAACACTACGGTTGACGATGCAACTGAGGCATTGCGCGCCGAAGCTCCCGTAACCAGCGGCGAAGTCGCGCCGAGCACCGACCTGCTGTCGCGCCTGCGCGCGAGCGATCCCGCGCCGTTGACCGACGCGCAGATCGCGGAGGGCGCTGAGCGCATGGGCGTGGAGCCGGCCGTCATTCGCGCCATCATGTTCATCCAGAGCGGGCGCGCGACAGGCTTCAACAGCGACGGGCGCCCGAGCATCAATTTCGAGCACCACGTGTTCTCGCGTCTCACCGGCAACCGCTTCGATGGGCGCGCATCCGGCGTGTCGTCGCGCGCGTTCGTGCCTGGCACCTATGCGCGCCCGCAAGCGGGACGCTGGGCGCTGCTCGAAGAAGCGTATGGGCTCGATGCAAATGCGGCGCTCTCGGCCACTGGATGGGGCCGTTTCCGCATTCTCGGCATGAACTACGAAGCGTGCGGCTTCGGTTCGTTGGAAGATTTCGTGCTCGCGCAATCGCGTTCCGAGGAGGATCAACTGCGCGCGTTTGAAGCCTTCGTGCGATCGCAAGGCATGCTCGACGAGTTGCAGGCGAAGGACTGGCAGGGCTTTGCGCGGCGCTTCTATGGTTCGCCGCGCTTTGCAGGCGATCTTGAAGGCGCTTATCGCCGCTTCGCGAGCGGGAGCGCGCAATAGCGCGTGTGGGCGTCAGTGCCCGCCGCTTAGAAACTTCTCCGCCTCAAGCGCCGCCATGCAGCCAAGCCCAGCGGCGGTCACGGCTTGACGATACACGGCGTCGGCGACATCGCCGGCCGCGAACACGCCCGAGACGTTCGTCCCGGTCGTTCCGGGCTTGACCTTGATATAGCCGTTGTCGTGCATCTCGACTTGGCCTTAGAAGAGTTCGGTAGCCGGGGCGTGGCCGATGGCGA
>CAYRHK010000141.1:0-6408 GCA_964423825.1 uncultured Terricaulis sp.
TGAACTTGCCAGCTTTCTGCGCCGCGCTTGCCTTCTGCTGACTGAGCGTCGCGAACTGATCCTGTTGCTCGCGCGTGATCTGCCATTTCTCGGCGACGTTCTCGGCGGTGATGCCCATGTGATAGGCGTTGAACACGTCGGTGAGGCCGTCATTGATCATGGTGTCGGTGAGGGTCACCGGGCCCATTTTCGTGCCGGCGCGCATCTGCGCCACGTGAGGACTGAGGCTCATGCTTTCCTGGCCGCCGGCGACCACGATCTTGGCGTCGCCTGCCTTGATCTGCTGATAACCGACCACGACCGCGCGCAACCCAGAGCCACAGACTTGGTTGAGCCCCCACGCCGGGGCATCGTCAGACACCCCCGCGGCGCGCGAGGCTTGCCGCGCGGGGTTCATGCCCTGCCCCGCCGTCAGCACCTGGCCCAACACCACTTCCGAGACCTCGTTGGCGTCGACCTTGGCGCGGGCGAGCGCCTCGGTGATGGCGATGCGGCCCAGCTCATGAGCCGGCGTGCTTGCGAAAGAGCCCAGGAATGAGCCGACGGGAGTGCGGGCGGCGGAGACGATGACGATGTCGGACATGGGGTAGGAGGCTCCCTTAAGGACGTTAGGCGGTGCTATCGCACAAGCGCGGCGCGAAATCCAAGCCGCTCAGAAGCATTTAGCGGCTCAAACAGCGACTTCGTCTTGCATTGCAGCGAAGGAAGCGGGATTCTACCGACAGAGGCCCTTCGCGGGCGCACACTCAAAGGATCACCCCACGTGGCGGACGCAAACGGAACGACAGGCGAGGCAGCCAGCGCTTCTGGCGACCCTGTCGTCATCAAGAAGTACGCCAATCGGCGGCTCTACAATACCGCGTCGTCGAGTTACGTGACGCTCGACCACCTCTCAGAGATGGTGCGCGAGGGCGTGGACTTCGTGGTTCAGGACGCCAAGTCCGGGGAAGACATCACCCGCTCTGTGCTCACGCAAATTATCTTCGAGCAAGAGAGCCGTGGGCAGAACCTCTTGCCGGTGACCTTCCTGCGCCGCCTCATCCGTTTCTACGGCGACCAGATGCAAGGCTTCCTGCCGCCCTACCTTGAGATGAGCATGGAGAATTTCTCCAAGGCGCAGGAGCAGATGCGGGATAATTTCTCGCGCGCGTTCGGGGCGGGCACGCCGATGGCGGCGTTCGAGGACCTCACCCAGCGCAACATGGCGATGTATCAGCAAGCGCTGAAGATGTGGGCGCCGTTCGCGCAAGGGATGCCGGGGATGCAAACCGCCGGCGTCGCGCGCGAAGAGCCAAAGGCGGCTGGCAAAGACGAGGAAGTCGCGGAACTCCGCGCCCAGATGGAAGCGATCCAGAAGCAGCTCGACGCGATGGCGCGCAAGAGCTAGCCCCAGATCGGCGGCTTGCGCGCCGCCCACGGCAGCTCCTTTTCCAGTTGCCCAGCTAACCGGAACAACGTCGCCTCATCGCCGTAGCGCGCCGTGAACATCATGCCGAGCGGCAAGCCGTCCCCCGTGTGCCACAGGGGCAGAGACATCGAGGGCTGGCCGGTGATGTTGTAGGGCGGGGTGTAGGGAAGCGTTCGCGACTGTAGTCGATCGAACGATTTGAGATCGGGCGTCAGCGTGTCCAACTCGTCCACGCGCGGCGTCGGCGCGGCGCGCATCGGCTGCAGATACACGTCCCACGTCTCGAAGCGCGCCAGGATCTGCTTGCTCATTTCCCGTAGCGTCTGGAACGCGTGCATGGCGTCGTCGGCGCTGAGCATTTTGCCGTAAGCGAGCTCGCGCTGCGCGAGGCCCTCGATGTCGTCGCCAGGCTCGCGCCCGATGCGCTCGGCCCAGCGGCGCATGTTGGCGGCGAAATTGGAGGCCGAGACTTTGGCTTGCGCCTGATAGAAAGCGCGCCAGTCAATGGCGATCGCCTCCTCGCGCACGTCGTGACCGAGCGCGGCCAGCGTCTCGGCGGTGCGCTCGAGCAGCTTTCGAATTTCTTCGTCGATGGGTTTGCCGGCAGGGGTTTCGCTCGACCAGGCGATGCGCAGACGCCCGGGCGCGCGCGCCAACTCCTCGATGTAGGGCCGCTCCTTCGCGGGCCACGCATACGGACTGCCGGGTTCAGGATAGCCGGTGGCGTCGAGCATGGCCGCGCTGTCGCGCACGGTGCGCGAAACCACGTGATCGACCGACAGACCGATAACGCGATCATGATCGTGCATGCCGTTCGGGTTGCGGTCGCGCGTCGTTTTCAGACCCACCAGTCCACAGAAGGCAGCGGGGATCCGGATCGAGCCCAGGCCATCGCTGGCGTGTGCGAGCGGTACCATGCCGGACGCCACCGCCGAGGCGGCGCCGCCGGACGAGCCTCCGGTAATGTGATCGGAACTCCACGGATTGCGGCAAGGGCCGAGCTTGGCCGACGTGGTGACGCCGGGAATGCCAAACTCAGGCGTGTTGGTTTTGCCTAACAGCACGACGCCGGAGTCGCGGTAGCGCTTAGTGAGCACGGAGTCGCTCTCGTCGGCGTCGATGCTGGCGAAGCGGCTGCCCGACGTGCGCGGCCAGCCCTTAACCCTGACGCCCAGATCCTTGATCAAAAATGGCACACCGGCGAACGGGCCCTCACCCAGGGACTGCTTCGCCTGCTCACGCGCCTCGTCATAGGCTTTGTGAACGATCGCGTTGAGCGTGGGATTGTGGCGCTCTATGCGCACGATGGCGGCGTCTACCAATTCGAGCGGCGTCACTTCGCGCTTTCGCACCAATTCGGCGAGCCCGAGGCCATCGTAGTCGCTGTAATCATCCATGGCGCGCACAGTGCTGCCGCGTTCGAGACCATGCAAGCGATAAGGGTTAAGCGGCGTTTGGCATGACGCCTGCAAGAGCCCCATCATGGGCGATCATGTGCTCGACGCCGATTTTGAAGAGGTCGCCAACCAGAGGCGCGGCGACCGTCGGCGCAGCACGGACCGTCGGGCTCCACCCATGCGTCTCGATCCCTGCTTCGCCGCCACGCTGATTGCGCAAATCTCGCCGCCGGCCAAGGCTCGTGTGGGAAGTTACCGTGTCTCAGCGACGCGGGCTGGTCTGACTATAAACCTGCGCGCCTAGGCGGTCCTTCGCCGCTGACGCTCGAAATCCTCGATCCATTGATCGATCGCATCGAGACGCGCTTCGATACGTTCGATGCGGGATGTGGTCTCGCCTCCTCCATCCTCGCGTCGGACCGCCACGCCCGCACGCAGACTGACCTCCAGCACGTCGGTGTCCAAGGCTTCGGCCAGCGCCGCCAATTCGGTCGGGCCTGGCTGGCGGCGATTAACGAAGAGAGCCTCCAACTCGCCTGCGTCGATCGTCAATCTTTCGGCCAGTCCTTGTCTGGACAGCCCGCGCGCGGCAAGGCGCGCATCAAACCAGGCGGTGTCGAAAAACAGCGACATGGCGCACCCTACGTCTCAAACCGGCGCCGAACCTGCAGGGACCGCCACCATGGACTTGGCCACCCTTGACCGATTCGGTCGCTGGATCGACTTCGCGATAGCCCTCAGCCTCGGACTGTGGTGCCTGTGACCGCCTAGTGCTGACCCGCGAACTCAACGTCGCGGCGGGCCGAAATAATGGTCACCACCACGCCGGCCAGCACGTCCAGCAGCGCCATCACCAGGATGATGAAGAACACGCTGGTGGCGAATGCCGGGTGCAGCAGAAACTCAACCAGGCAGATGATGAACACGAGCATGGAGAGCGCGTGGTTGAAGATCGCAGCGGTGCCCGTGGAGGTGGATTTCAGAAGCTCAATGAACAACAAAATCAAAGCCATGAGCATGAGCACGTCGCCGAACGAGACGGTCCAGGCGACATTGGACGCCATGGGGATGCTCAGCCACTGATCCTGGAGGTGCTGGCGCACCGAAGCGCCCCCATCTCCGGCGTTGGAGGTCGCCGTCGCCCCAAATGCCCAGATATTGTAGGTGAGCACCGGGATCAGGATCAGCGGAAAAACGTTGAAAATCGCCCCCATAGGACTCCCCTGAGTTTGGCCAGGCCGACGGCGCTGTGTCGCCGCCGCTAGATTAGTCGGACTTAACGGATCGCGAAACGGGTCCCTGCTCATAGCTCGTCGGCCCCCCCGATGGCGCGCGCCCGGCTCCGAAGCCACATCACCCCAAACAGGTCGGTCATATTCGCGGCCAACCTGCCCAGGTGCGTGTACTTCGAGCGCCCGGCGCCCCGGTGACGATGGTTAACCTCTAAAAATTCCACTGCATAGCCTTCGCGTTGCATGAGGGCGGGCATGTAGCGATGCATGTGGTCAAAATACGGGAGCAGCAGAAACGCCTCACGCTTGAAGACCTTTATCCCTGAGCCGCTGTCGTCGGCTCCATCTTTGAGCGCGGCCTTCCGGACGGCGTTGGCGACTCTGGACGCGATTCGCTTGCTCCAGCTGTCCTGCCGCTTTGCCCGCTTGCCGGCTACCATTCCCAAGTGCGGCGGGGCGTCGGGCCGGCAAAGCTGGGCGATGAGGCGCGGCAGGTCTGCGGGGTCGTTTTGGCCGTCGCCATCGAGGGTCGCCACGATCGGCGCTCGCGCGGCGATGACGCCGGTTCTCACCGCCCGGCTCTGACCGGCGTTCTGGCGGTGCCCCAATAGGCGCAACTGCGGCATCGCCGCTTTGAGCGCGGCCAACTCTTCGCGGGTATCGTCCCTGCTCGCGTCATCGACAAACACCATCTCGTAGGCGCGCCCTTCGAGAGCGCTGGCGATCTCGCGGGCCAAACTGGCGGCGTTGCCGGCCTCGTCGTGCACCGGAATGACGACACTAAACTCAACACTTTCGGGCAAGTTGCGCTTCCCATGGTCGAAGAAAGGCAGCTGCTTAGCCCCTCGCTCGTCCCGACGCGAGAGCGGCAAGCGGTTTTTCGCCTTGAAGACAAGCCGGGCGCTTACGTCTATGTGAGGCGACGCTGATGACCGCCCCCGCTTCCCCCGCGTTGTTCGACCAACTCCTTAGAGGCTGGCGCGGCTATGCCCTGGTGGCTCTCATCGCGATCTGCTCAGCCTTGTTCGGCGCCACCCGAATGCCGATCATGGACATAGACGAGGCGCGCTTCGCCCAGGCGTCGCGCCAAATGGTGGAGAGCGGCGACTATGTGCGCATTCGTCTTCAAGACGCGGAGCGCAACCGCAAACCGGTCGGCATCTACTGGCTGCAAGCTGCCGCAGTGAACGTATTCAGCCCGCTTACAGACCGGCTCAACACCATTTGGCCCTATCGCATGCCCTCGGCGCTGGGCCTGGTATTGGCCGCGCTGTCTGTGCTCTGGGCAGGCACGGCGCTATTTGGAGCGCGCGTCGCGGTGATGGGGGCGGGGCTTTACGCGAGCGGACTGCTCGCAGGCCTTGAGGGCATGACCGCCAAGACCGATTCGGTCCTCGTCGGCTTCACAACACTTGCAATCGCGGCGCTGGCGCGATTGCGTTTTGGGGGAGCCGAAACCCAACCGCGCTTGCTGGCGTTGATCTTCTGGGGCGGCCTGGCGTGCGGGGTGATGATCAAGGGCTTCATCACGCCGCTAGCCGCTGTGCTGACGCTGCTCGCGCTCTTTGTATGGGAACGCAGGGCGCGGTGGATGAAGCCATTGCTCTGGTGGCCCGGTCCGCTCTTGGCGATCGCCATCGCCGCACCGTGGCTTGTCGCGATCGGGGTCGTCACGGACGGGCGCTTCTACTACGATCTGATCGCGACTGAACTTGGGCCGAAGGTCGTTGGCGGAGATCACGCCCATCGCGGTGCTCCGGGCTATTTCTTGTTGCTGCTGCCCTTGCTCATCTTCCCCGCTACTTACGCTTTGCCCGCCGCGGCGCGCGTGGCCTGGCGGGCGCTGCGGGCGCCCATCAAGGATGAAACGTACGCGCCGATGCGCTTCGCCCTGGCGTGGGCAGCGCCGACATTTCTCGCGTTTGAGGTGTTTCCCACAAAGCTCATTCACTACACGCTCCCGGTTTATCCAGCCATCGCGTTGATTTGCGCTGTCGGCCTTGGCGCCATGAGGGGCAAACGCTGGCGTACAACTCACCCCGCCGGCTTGGCGATGTTCGCTGTCATCGGCGCGCTGGTTGTTGCGCTTACGGCCTATGCCGCCACGTTTATCCCTGGCGATGCCGATGCAGACCTTCGCCGCGCCATCGCCACCGCCGTTGTCGGAGGCGCGGTGGCGATCGCCGCCGTCGTCGGGTTGTCGCTGCTGCGCCGCAGCACATATCGCGCCGCCGTGCTCATCGCGTGTGGATTGGCGCTCAGCTTCATTTTGCGCGACCGCGTCATGCCTGACGCAAGGCACTTGTTCGTCACCAACGAAGCGGTGGCCGTACTCACGCGCGAGCGGCTGATGCCCGAACCTGGCGAACGC
>CAYRHK010000142.1:0-6390 GCA_964423825.1 uncultured Terricaulis sp.
GACCAATGGCAGTGCGCTCACCGGCTGCAACGCTTCGAGCAGATCACGGATGCGACCGCGGGCCTGGTCGATCTTGTTGATGAAGATCGCGTGGGGGATTTTCATGTCCTCCACGGTCTTCAAAAACGGCTGCAGCAACGCCGCCTTGTCCGGGTCCGGGTCAGCCACCACAATGGCAAAGTCCGCGCCCGGCAAGGCAAAGTCAGCGTCGGCAAGAAAGTCGACGGCGCCGGGCGCGTCTATCAGCGCGTAATGGTCGCCCATATAGTCGATGGCGGTGAATGCGGTTTCCGTGGACTGGCCGGCGGCGTTCGGGACTGTGCCCGGCCCGCCCGAGGCGGCCGAAGCCAGGGCTTGCGTCAACGCCGTCTTGCCCGCCCCGGTCGGACCGACGACGGCGATTGCCCTCACGATGTTAGCATTTCTTTCCGGCATGGCGCTTCACCCCTTGTGCTCGTGTTTGGAGCGGGCGGCGCCGAGCGGCAGGCGCCGCTACTCGGTAAGAGACTTAGTGTTCCACGGAGACTGCACGGACGCAACTCTTCAGGAGAGCGTCGGCTTGCTATGGGAGTCGTCAAGGCGGTATCCAGCAAGCTGGCTGCGCGGACAAAGGTCTTGAGCGACGATCGACTTCAGCAAGCGCATGCCCTCCTGGACGCTGGCGAGACGGCGCGCGCGCGTGCGCTCCTTGAGGCGGTGCTGCGCGAGCGCGCGGGGGATGTCGACGCGCTGCAGCTGATGGCTTCGATCGAACTTGAGTCGGGAGACTGGGCGACCGCGGCAACGCGCCTCGAGATTGTCCTGGCGCAACATCCTCACCTGCCGTCCGCCCTATTCAATCTCGGGCTCGCGCGTCTGATGTCGGATGCGCTGCCTGCGGCGCTCGATGCGTTCAGCAAGGCTGCGGCATGCGATCCCAAGCATGTGCGGGCGCGGTACAATCAGGCCTTTGTGTTGGCGTTGTTGGGGCGACCTGCGGAGGCGGCCGCGCAATTCAAAGCACTGGTGGCGGTCGCGCCGGAGTGGAGCGAGGCATGGTCTGCGTACGCTGAGACGCTCTTCGCGCTGCGCGAGGCCGATACTGCGCTGAGCGCCATCGAAACGGCGCTGAAGCTCAACGCCAGTTCTGCGCCTGCTTGGAAGATTCGTGGCGATCTCATGCACGCCAGCGGCCGAGCGCTGGATGCCGTGGGCAGCTACGATCGGGCTTTGCGGGCCCAGCCACGGTTTCCGGCTGCGCTGCACAATAAGGGCGGCGTTTTGCAGCTGCTGCGGCAGTTCGAAGCCGCGGCCGCCTGTTATGAAGACGAACTCGCATCGTTGAGCGCAGGGCCGGGCGATCCCCGCGATTTCGACAACGCCCTGAGCGAACTCATTCGCTGCCGGCGCGAGGTTTGCGATTGGGAAAAATCCACACCGTTGGAGCGGCTCGCGCTAGAGCGCCTTGCGTCCGGTCGCGGAACGATCGAGCCGCACCTCGCCGTCCACTTGACCGATGATCCAGCGCTGCTGCGACGCGCGGCGCAGGCAGCATGGGGCGGCGCGGTTGCGCCGTCAGCGCGATCGCCACGACGGCGCGATGGCAAGGTCCGGATCGGCTATCTATCGTCAGCGTTTCGCATGCACCCAACCGGCGACCTTACAGCCGGATTGTTTGAGGCTCACAACCGCGCGCGGTTTGAAGTCATCGCATACTCTGTTGGTCCAGACGATCGCAGCGCCGTGCGTGCGCGGCTTGAGCGGGGCTTTGACCGGTTCGCCCAAGTCGCCGACAAGAGCGACGCCGAGATCGCGGCGCTTATCGAGCGCGACGATATTGACGTTCTCGTTGACCTCGACGGGCACCAGCTCGGCGCGCGCCTTGGCGTGCTGCAACTGCGACCAGCGCCGATCAATGCCCACTATATAGGCTTTCCCGGAACTGGGGGCTCCAGGGTCGTCGACTATATGATTGGCGACCATTTGGTGATCGCCGATGAGGATCTGCCTTACTACGACGAAGCGGTTGTGCGCCTGCCTGGGACCTATCAAGCCAACGATGAAAAGCGCTCCCGACCGACAGCGCCTCCCCGCGCCAGCATCGGTCTACCGGAGGACCAAGTGGTCCTTTGCGCGTTCCATGGCGCACTCAAGCTCTCTCCAGCGTGCTTTGATGCATACGTCGCCATCCTGGCGCGCGCGCCAAACACGGTGCTGTGGCTGATGGCGGATGCGCCGGTGCAGCAGAGATTACGCGCAAATGCCGAAGCGCGCGGCGTAGACCCAGCGCGGCTCGTCTTCGCTGAGCGCGCGGACCATGAACACCACATGGCGCGCAAGGCCGCGGCGGATCTATTGCTGGATACTTGGCCCTACGGCGCCCACACCACGGCGAGCGAAGCGCTGTGGGTGGGAACCCCGGTCTTGACCATAGCGGGGCGCAGCTTCGCCTCGCGCGTGGCCACAAGCCTGCTCACGTCGCTCGACCTGCCCGATCTCATCGCGGCCAATGTCGACGCCTTCATCGAGACAGGCGTGGGACTCGCCGCCGATCGCGATCGGCTCTCGTCGCTGCGCTTCAAGCTCGCCGGGCGCCGCGATACAGCCGACACTTTCAAGTCGTCGCCCATCGCGCGCCACTTGGAGCGAGCATACGAAATCATGGTTGAGCGTTGGCTGCGCGGAGAGGCGCCAAGCAAGATCGACCTGAGCTAATTGTTGGCCTTACACCCGCAGCGGCATCAGCACATAGAGCGCGGCCTCGTCAGCCTCGTCGCGCACCAGGGTCGGCGAACCGGAGTCGGCGAGTTCAAAGATCGTCTCCTCGCCCTCGATTTGCTGAGCGACATCAAGCAAGTACCGGGCGTTGAAGCCAATCTCCATGGCGTCATCGCCGTAGCTGGCGGGCAAGTCTTCGGTCGCTACGCCAGCGTCGGGATTGTTGACGGTGAGCGTCACCTTGTCTTTTTCAAGCGCCAACCGCACCGAACGCGAACGCTCGGCGGAGACGGTGGCGACACGGTCAACGGCCTCGGCGAACACTTTGTTGTCGAGCTTCAGCTTGCGCGAGTTCGACTTGGGGATGACGCGCGCGTACTCAGGGAAAGAGCCATCTATCAGTTTTGACGTTAGAACGGCGTCGCCGAGCGCGAAGCGAATCTTCTGGGTCGACACAGCGATCTCGACGAGATCGGCGGCGTCGTCGAGCAGTCGCTTCAGTTCGTTGATGGTCTTCCGCGGCACGATGACGCCCGGCATGCCCTGAGCGCCATTCGGCGCGGGCGCATCGGCAAGCGCTAAACGGTGACCGTCAGTCGCCACCGCGCGCAGCTTAGCGCCACCGCTGTCAACCGTGTGGAAGAAGATGCCATTCAGATAGTAGCGCGTCTCTTCGGTGGAGATGGCAAAGCGCGTCTTGTCGACCAACCGCGCAAGCTCGGTGGGGCCGATTTCGAATTTGGTGTCGAAACCGTCGCTGGGCATGGCGGGAAAGTCGCCAGCGGGCAGGATCGGCAAATGCAAGCGCGACTTGCCGGCGGAGATGGATAGCCTCGGGTCGTCGCCGGATACTTCGAGTTTCACCGCCGCAGCGTCCGGCAGCTTGCGCACGAAGTCGTAGAGATAGCTCGCCGGGGCTGTGGTCTGCCCGGCGCGATCGACATCGGCGGGGGCCGCTTCGGATATCTCAATGTCGAGGTCCGTCGCCGTCAGACGCAGCGAGTCGCCCTGAGCCGAGAGAAGGACATTTGACAGAATGGGTATGGTGTTGCGCCGTTCGACTACGCTTTGGACGTGGTTCAGCGCCTTCAGCAGCGCCGAGCGCTCGATCGTTAGCCGCATTACTCTACCTTAGCCTTCCGCAGACCCTACGCCGCGTCCGCGACCCCTTCGCGGGCGGCCCGACTTACGGGCGATCCACCTGAGTCGACGCCCGCAAGGGGGTCAGAACCTAGCAGAAGCGGCGCGATCCCCAAGCCCCTATCTGAGGCTCGGAATCGACCGAGGCGGCCTCAGGCCTCCCGCCGAATCAGACGCGACAGCGACTCCAGTTCGGCGTTGAAGTTTGGATCCTTGCCGGCCAGCTCGGCGATGCGGTCACGCGCATACATCACCGTCGTGTGGTCGAAGCCGTTGAAGCGGTGGCCGATGTCGGGGAGCGAGGCCTGCGTCAGCTTGCAGGCCAGATACATAGCCACCTGACGCGGGCGCGCCACAGCATGACGGCGGGTGCGCTCGAGCAATTGCTGCAAGCTCATGTTGTAGTGACGCGCGACCACCTTTTGGACGACGAGCACCGTGACTCGTCGCTCGCCAGCTTCGCTCAACTTGGATTGCAGGGCGTTCGCAGCAGCTTCAAGCGTCACGTCTTGTCCTCCCGTAATTTTCCATTCGATGAGAAGTTGGCTCACCGCGCCATCAAGCTCGCGACCGGTCACATGCATGCGCGCCGCGATCATATCAAGCGCGTCAGATGTCACCCGAAAACCAGGAGCGGCCTTTTGATGATGCGCAACGCGCATGTCAAGAATTCGCCGACGCAGCGCCTCGTCAGGCTCGCCAATTTCGCACGCAGCAGCGCCCTTCAGCTTGGCCCGGAGCGCTTCATCCAATCCTTGCAGGCCTTCGGCTCCATGATTGGCCGCGAGCACCACCTGGCCGCCGCGCCGCGTCAGTTCATGAAACGTGTCGAAGGCCTCTTCTTCGGTGGCACGCTTGCCGCAAATGCGATGGAAATCGTCAATGATGAGCAAGTCAGGCGCGCGCATCGCTTCCTTGAACGCGCCAGAATCTCGTTTCTTGTGCAAGGCCGCCTGAAACGTCTCCAAGAATTCCTGACCGGTGAGCATCAGCACTCTGCAGTCGCGCGCGGCCGCGGTGTGCGCGATCGCCGACAGCAATAGCGTCTTGCCGCAGCCCGGCGGGGAATGCACGAGCCAGATGGGAAAGGCCTGGCCCTCCCCGGTCGCGATCATGCGCGCCACGGCGTGGGCGCGGCGGTTCGACTCGTCGACGCAGAAGGAATCGAAATTGGCCGATTCCCGGCCCCCGCCGGCGGGGGCCGTGCGCGGTTGCGTCTCGCCGATATGCGCATCCGCGAGCGCGCGCACGTCCTCAGGAATCTCATGCTCAAGGACAATCTTGATCGGCCCTAGATTGGGCACGTAAGCGCGCAGACGCGCTTCCAAGCGGTGCTGATGCTGCTGCTGCAGACGCTCCTTGGCCAATTGGGTGTCGGCACGGAAAAGCAGTGTCCCGTTCCAATCGGCGACAAGGCGAAGCGGATCGATGTAAGAGCGGAACACGTCCGCTCCCAATTCGCGCGCCAGCTCCTTGCGCACCAATTCATAGGCGCGCGCAGCGCCCAGTCCCGCCAAATCGAGGCGGGAAGTCTCTTCCGGATTCATGCCAACCCCTTGCGTGAATCGTGGATTTTTCAGCCCATCTCTGGCGCGCACCTTTCCCGTTCGAGCCGAATGACTTTTTCGGCCCGATGCCCGGCATCGGTGTCAGTGAGGGTCGAACAGCTAATGTGCTCGCCAGAGACGCGAGATTGCGCGTTTCCAAAGACGAAATCCAGAGGGATTTTTTTACGATTTCGCAATATCCACAGATGGTATTAATCTTTTGTTATTGCTGAGGTTTTTTGCGCTCGTATCGCTTGAGCATTGATCAGGCTACGGATTTTTTGCAGCCGTTTTCATGCACAACGTTCACGACACTGACATGGGGTCGATTTGGCCGCACTACTGGCGGCAATGGGCCCGCGCGGGCGCAAGTTTACTTCTTGGAGGAGAGTACGCCGACGCGCTTCGCCAGGCGGGAGACCTTCCGCGACCCAGCGTTCTTTTGCACAACGCCTTTGCTGACGCCGCGCATGGTTTCCGACTCGGCTTCGCGGAGCGCCTTTTGCGCCACTTTGGCGTCGCCGGCGGCAATGGCTTCCTCAACCGCGCGCCACGACGACCGCATGCGAGAGCGACGCGCCTTGTTGACCGCCGTGCGGCGCTCAATAACGCGGGTGGCTTTCTGCGCGGACTTCGTATTCGCCATGTCTGAGGGTCCAAAACTGGAAAAGAGCCGGGGGCTATAGCCGCGCCCAAGGCGGGCGTCAAATGGTTCAGCGATTCTTGAACGCGGGCGGGCGCTTTTCGATGAAGGCGGCCATGCCTTCCTTCTGATCATCGGTGGCGAAAAGGCCATAGAACAGTCGCCGTTCTAACTTTAGGCCCTCGTTCAGAGGCGTTTCTAACGCGGCGTTGACCGCCTCCTTGTTGGCCATCGTCGCCACCCTCCCCATCGATGCGATCTTCCTCGCCGCAGCCATGGTCTCTCCCATAAGCTGATCGGCGGGCACAACACGCGCCACCAGTCCAGCGCGCTCGGCTTCCGTAGCGTCCATCATGCGCCCGG
>CAYRHK010000143.1:0-6384 GCA_964423825.1 uncultured Terricaulis sp.
GTCGCTGACGCCGAACTTGCGGGTGAGCGGGTAGGCGGCGCCGTCGCCGGGCACGGCAAAGCGAACTACCAGGGTCAGATCCTTGGCGCCGTTGGTTTCGGCGAGGATCTTGTCGAGTTCGTCCTCGCTGTCGAGCGCGAAGGTCTTCACGCCGTAATCATGGAACGCGCGCGCTATGGCGCGGCGGCTCTTGACCGGGTGCATGAACGCCAGGTTCGCGCTCGGGAACTTGCCGTGCACGAGCGCGGCCTCGTGGTCGGAGGCGACATCGAAGCCGCGAATGCCCGCGCCCCAAAGCGCGTCGAGCACCCATTCCGAGGGGTTTGCTTTAACAGCGTAGAGCACTTCGCCTGGAAAGTGCGTGCGGAACCACTCCGCAGCCGCGGCGACGCGGTGCGGGCGGGCGATGGCCACGGGACCGTCTGGCGCTTCACGCGCCAAGAGGTCGAGAGGCTGAAGGACAGAGTCCATCCGGCTGCTCCCAAAAACTGCCGCCGCTCTCTTCGCGGCGATTGTTAAACCCAGGCCGGCGTTAGTCGGACATGCCTTAATGTCAGGTCCGCCCTTGGGAGCTTGCGCCGAGGGACCGCCAAGAAGCTTCCTGCTTCCAGTGTTGCGCGGTCCCCCAGGTGGCCTGGGCCGAGGGGGCGTTAGTGGACGCTGTTTCCAGGTCCGCCGGTAGGCGAGCAAATAGGGTGAACGTTCGCCCCTGTAAAGTATTTTCAGGGTTAACAGAGCGTTGAAAAGCGCCGCACCGCTGTGCGCGCGCGCAACGTCACAAAACTGAAGGCGAACCGTCGCGCACTCGTCACCGTTGCTTCGCGTGAACGTCACTCCCGGGCGTTAACGCGCCCATGCCCGTGGGGGTCGCCCGACTTCCCGCGATGGGGGCACGAATCACCAGGGGGTTCTCCGATGAAGAATGTAATTCCGAAGGCTGCTTTCGCCGTTTTGGCGGCGGTGGGAGGCGCGACGATTTCAGGCGCGGCCTATGCGCAAGTCGCTGCGCCCACAATTCAGCCGATGAGCGGGGCGCCGGAAATTCGGGACGGCCAGCAGCGCTTTAAGGTGCGCGGGCGCTTCCAATACGACATCTATTCGAACGACTGGGATAACACAGCCGAAGACGGTTCGCGGTCGTACGTCCGCCGCGCTTTTTTGGGCGCCCAAGGGCGCTTCAGCGACCATTGGCGCTATAAGATTGATTTTGTGCTGAGCCCGGGCGCCTCGGAAGCCGGCAGCGTGTCGGCAACTATCACGCGTTTGTGCCAAAACACGACCACCAACGTGGTCACCGAGCGCACCGCGTGCATCGTCGGCGAGTCGGATCGCGGTCCAGCGGTGACGGCGGCGTCTGGCGGCGGCGCGGGCGCCGACGATGTGGCGGTGGACGACGCGTACATCGAGTACGCTGGCGACTTCTTCTCTGTCGTGATCGGCGAGAACAACGTCACCGCTCCGCTGGAAGACCGTACGTCTTCGCTCGACATTCCGTTTGCTGAGCGCTCCAGCGTCATTAATGCCTATGGCTTCGGTCGCGCTGCGGGCGTGGCAGGCCTGATCACAGGCGCCAACTGGATGGCCGCCGTGGGCGTGTACGGCGACTCGCTCAACAATGCGGATTCAAACTTCGCGAACGACGAGCAGATGTCGATCAGCGGCCGCTTCACATGGGCGCCGATTTTCGAGTCCTCGCCCGACAGCTACCGACTACTTCACCTAGGCGTTTCGGCTCGCCAACGCTACAGCGGCGACGACGCCTTGTACCGGTATCGTCCGCGTCCGTTGAATGGGCGGGGCAGCCGCTGGGTGGAGTCTTCCTCGGGCAGCGCGGTCGAAAGCGACACCGCCTTCGGCTTCGAGGTGGCGGGCCAGTGGGACGCATTCGGCTTCACCGGCGAGTACATCACGGTCGAAGGTGAAACCCCGGCCGGCGTTGAGCTTGAGTCGAACGGCTACTATGTCGACCTGACTTGGTCTCTCACCGGTGAACCCCGCGCTTATCGCGGCAACCAAGGTTCCTTTGGCGCCGTTGTTCCGCGCAGTCCGGTGACGGAAGGCGGCTGGGGCTATTGGGGCTTGAGCGCGCGCTACGACTTCATCGACCTCACTGATTTGGATGCCGGCAGTAACCGCGGCGAGCAATCGGCGTTTGCGGTGGGCCTGAACTGGGTTCCGCTCGACCACGTCCGCTTCGTGCTGAACTACGCACAGAGCGACATGGATCGCACCGCGGCCGCCACCGTCGATGGTCAAGCTGAAGTCATCACGCTGCGCACGCAGTTCGACTTCTAACAAACCTTTGCGGGCGGGGTCCTTCGCGGAGCCCCGCCTCTCACACCTTAGTTTTCGTTCCGGAGGACTATCCAAATGAACGTTCAATTTTTCAGAGGGCTCGGCAAGGTCGCCGCTGCTTCTGTCACCGCATTGGCGCTCGTGGCGGGCCCCGCGTCCGCGCAACAAGCTGGCGCGCCCTTCACGATCCAGATCGACGGCTCGTCGACGGTGTTCCCGATCTCGGAAGCTGTGGCCGAAGGCTTTCAGCAACAGACCCAGGGCCGCATTCGCGTTGCGGTGGGCGAATCGGGCTCCTCGGCTGGCTTGCGCAAGTTCTGCCGCGGCGAAATCCACATCGCCGATTCTTCGCGCCCGATCCGCGCCAGTGAAATGGCGACCTGCGCAGCGGCCGGCATTCAGTTCGTTGAGATTCCAGTCGCGTTCGACGGCCTCACCGTCGTGGTCCACCCTTCAAATCCACTCCGTTCGCTGACGGTGGCGCAACTACGCCAGATTTGGGAACCGGGTTCGCGCGTGAACAACTTCAATCAAGTGGGCGGCCCAAACCTGCCGATGCAGCTGTTTGGCCCCGGCTCGGCGTCGGGAACGTTTGACTACTTTACCGAGGCCGTGAACGGCACAGCACGTGCGTCCCGCACGGACTATACGCCTTCTGAAGACGACAACGTTCTCGTGCAAGGCGTCGCCAACAATCCGGGCGGCCTCGGTTACTTCGGTCTCGCCTATTACGAAGAGAACCAGGGCCGACTTCGCGCCTTGGCGATTGACGGCGGCAACGGCCCGGTGATGCCTTCGGTGGAAAATGTCGTGAACGGCACTTATCAGCCGCTATCGCGCCCAATCTTCATCTACGTCAATGTTGGCGCTCTGCGTCGCCCTCAGGTGCAGCAGTTTGTCCAGTACTACATCAACAATGCTGCCGCTGTGTCGGCACGTGTAGGATACGTGCCGCTTCCGGCATCGGCTTACGCTTCCTACGTGCAGCGGGCGCAGCGCCGTCAAGCGGGGACAGCGTTCGGCGGCCGTCAGGCCATTGGCATCACGATTGAAGAGCTCTTGCAACGCCGGCTTGTTCTGACGCCGGTTAACGAGTAACGGATCGGAGAGGGCGGGAGCGATGCTCCCGCCCTCTTTGTACTTTTGCGGCAATTTGCGCCGGGGGCGTCGGTGGAACGGGATTTTACCAAATCGAAGACGCGCTGGGGCGAGCGCATCATCGAAACATCGTTGTTTCTCGCCGCGGGAACCGCTGTCGCCGTAGTATTGGGCATCGTCTACGTTGTGGTGTCGGAATCCACGAAATTTTTCTCCCAAGTCTCTGTCATCGAGTTTCTCACCTCGACGACTTGGACGCCGCTGTTCGACAACCCCCAATACGGCATCGCGCCGCTCTTGACCGGCACCTTCATGGCGACGCTCGTCGCGCTCGCTGTCGCGGTGCCGCTCGGTCTGCTTGTCGCGATCTACCTCAGCGAGTTCGCGGGCCACCGCACGCGTGAGACCATCAAGCCGACGCTGGAGCTGCTTGCGGCGGTTCCCACCGTTGTTTACGGCTATTTCGCGCTCCTTTTCCTGACGCCGCTTTTGCAGCAATGGCTGCGTCCGTTCGGGATCGAGCTGCCAAGCTTCAATCTGCTTTCCGCCGGCATCGTGATGGGGTTGATGATCATCCCCTACATTGCCTCGCTGTCGGAGGACGCGATGCGGTCGGTGCCGCGTTCGATGCGCGAGGGTTCGTACGCCATGGGTGCGACGCGCCTTGAGACAGCGTTTCGCGTGGTGGTGCCTGCGGCGGTGTCCGGCGTGGTTGGGGCGGTCATCCTGGGGATGTCGCGCGCCATTGGGGAGACCATGATCGTCGTGGTCGCCGGCGGTCAACAGCCGCAGATCGTGGTTCATCCCGCTCAGCAGGGCGCGACAGTCACCGCCTTCATCGCGCAGGTCGCCTTGGGCGATTTGCCGTTTGGCACGCTTGAGTACAACAGCATCTTCGCCGCGGGCCTTGCGTTGCTGGTGCTGACCCTGTTCTTCAACTTCGTGGCGTTTTGGCTGCAACGTCGCTATCGGGAGGCGTACTGATGGCTGCCACTGACGTTGGTGGAGCCGGGCTGGCGGCGACGCGCAGCGACATCACCGCGCACCCGCCTGGCTTGGCGAGGCGCAAGGCTGCGGATGCGACCTTTGTTGTTTGGGGCATTCTCGCCACCATCATTGGGCTCGGCACGCTGGTGGCGCTGGTCTGGGATCTCGCGGCGGATGGCGGCCACCGAGTCACCGCCGACTTCTTCATGAGCTTTCCGTCATCGGAACCTTCAGAGGCGGGCGTTTTGCCGGCCTGGGTCGGTTCGATCCTGGTCATACTGACCACAGCATTCTTTGCAGTGCCGATCGGGCTGCTCGCCGGTGTCTATCTAGAGGAGTATGCGCCCAAGAATGCGGTCACTAGCGCCATCGAAATCGCGGTGAACAATCTTGCCGGCGTTCCATCTATCTTGTTCGGTCTGATGTCGATCGGCATTTTTGTACAAATCCTAGGCAACCCGGCGCGTTACCCCGCCTTCGTCCCCGAGCCGGCGCGCAATGCGATGGCCGATCTCTTCGGCCAATCCATCCTCACCGCCGGCATCACGCTGGCGTTGCTGATTCTTCCCATCGTGATTGTGGCGACGCGGGAGGCCGTGCGTGGGGTTCCGCGTGAGATTCGACAAGCCGCGCTCGCCGTCGGCGCCACGAAGTGGCAAGCCACTAGCCATCACGTGATGCCCTATGCATTGCCCGGAGTAGTGACCGGCGTAATCATTGGCATTTCACGTGCTCTGGGGGAAACCGCGCCTTTGATCATGATCGGCGGACTTACTTTCGTGGCTTTCCTGCCGATCACGCGCCCCGGCGATGCGACGTTCGAGATTATCGGCCAACTTGACGAATATGGCGCGCCGATCGATCCAAGGGCGGTTGAAACCATTCGGATAGAGCACGACGGCGTCGTAGTGCTGCCGGACTTCACTGAGCGGGCGGTGCAAGCGGGCCAAGTCTTGGAACTTCCGCATGGCTCCACGATTCAGTCCGTGGCGACCATTGGCGATGCGGCGCAGACTTGGCTGCCTGGGCACTGGTTGGGGTCTGAGTTCACGGTGATGCCGATCCAGATGTTCAACTGGACTTCGCGTCCGCAAGCAGAGTTCCTGGAGATCGCCGCGGCAGCAGGTCTGGTGCTTCTCTTGATCACGCTGTTGCTTAACGGCGCGGCGATTTGGCTGCGTTACCGGTTGCGCAAAGCCATCAAATGGTGAGTGCGGGGCGTTAGCCGCGCGCGGCCTTCGCCGCCAGCTTGGCCTCGCGCTTCAGCCGCCGCCGCTCTCTCGCGCGCGCGCGCAGGTCGCGCAACTTGTGCCAGAACCGACGCTTGCCTTCTTTGGGAAGCGGTTCGAGGTTGCGCCGGAAATCCTCGGCACAGGCCCGCCACGAGTAGCGTTCCGCCAGCTTGCGCGCATCTTCGCGGCTGAGTTTCAGGGCATCGAGACATGCCTTGCGTAGGTCGTTGTCGACGACGCCGGCGCCAGTGCCGGGCAGAATATCTTTTGGTCCCGGCGCCAAGAATGCCGCAACCGGGGTGCCGGCGGCGCAGGCTTCGAGGATCACGAGCCCGAACGTGTCGGTGAAGCTTGGGAACACAAAAACGTCGGCGTCGGCGTAGTGTCGCGCCAGTTCCTCGCCGAACTTGGGACCGGTGAAGACCGCCTGGGGGTACTTTTCCTTCAATTCCTCCAAAGCCGGGCCACCGCCGACCACGACCTTGGTTCCAGGAAGATCAAGCTTCAGAAACGCCTCGATGTTCTTTTCCACGGAGACGCGCCCGACATAGGCGAAAATCGGCCCAGCGAAATCCTTGAAGACGCCGCCATCAGCGCTGCGCTTGCTGGGATGAAACTGCTCGACGTCAACGCCGCGACTCCAGATCGCGATGTTGCGGAATCCCTGCAAGCGCAATTGCTCCATCATGGTCGGCGTCGCCACCATCACGCGCCCCGACTTGTCGTGGAACGCGTGCATGTAGCGATACCCGGCCCAGAGCGGGATCCACGG
>CAYRHK010000144.1:0-6376 GCA_964423825.1 uncultured Terricaulis sp.
GGCCGCTGAACTTGAAGACGGTGGCGACCGCGATCGAGATGCACGAATCGACCGTGAGCCGCGTCACCTCGAACAAGTATCTCTCCTGCGCGCGCGGCGTGTTCGAGCTGAAGTACTTCTTCACCGCTTCGATCGCGGCGACCGGCAGCGGCGAAGCGCACTCCGCCGAAGCCGTGCGATATCTGATCAAGGAATTGGTCAGTGGCGAAGGCGCGCGCGAGATTTTGAGCGACGACCGCATCGTCGAGATTTTGCGCGAGCGCGGCATCGATATCGCACGCCGCACGGTGGCGAAGTATCGCGAGAGCTTGCGGATACCGAGTTCAGTGGAGCGCAAGCGGAAGATGGCGCAGGGGATTTAGGGGGCCGTCAGGCGTAAGTATGCCTCCGCCAATTGACGCAAGTCGTCATCCCGGACGCGTCCTGAGCTTGTCGAAGGGGCGCGATCCGGGACCCAGGGGCCGATGTCGCGCCGGTTACCCCTGGGTTCCGGATCGCGCTTCGCGCGTCCGGAAGGACGAAGTGTGGGTCGGTCACCGTCTCACCCTCGCCTATCCCCCACTCTCCCCGACCCGAATCCTTTGCACGCCAAGGCGCGCGCGAAATTCTATCCGACACCGCCAGCGCGGGCCTAAGATGGTCGCCTCTCCTGCATGGGAGGCTTCAGAGGTACCAAGGCCAAACAAGCGCAAGAGAGGTGATTGAACGTGATGCGATTCAGAACTGGCGACAGAGATGAGCCGCAGTTTCGAGGAGACAAGAGAAACTCGGAAGCCCCGGAGCAGAAAGGGAACCATGTACAACATTGACATGAGCCCGATTGGCTGCTCCGCACGTCCTCCGGGAACGCCAGCAAGGCGCTAATACGCGCCGGAACCCCAGCGTCGCAGAGCGGTGACGAGGTTGATCGTCAAGGGGAGCAGACCCTGCCGCACTCTGTCTCTCAAACGTATGGCCCTCCGGCTCGTCCCTGAACGCCTCTCGCCGGCGCCGGTTGAACAACAATCGCGCAGGGCGCGCTGCAAGCGCCACCCTACCTTTGCCTTTGAAGCTTCAGCTTGAAGCGCGCCCTGCTCTCCCGCCTTGCCGAGAGCCTTGAACCCGCAGCGACGAAGTCGCGTGCGGCCTAAGCCGTCTCTTTCGTGCGTGCGTTGGTCGCGGCGCGCATTGTCAGCAACGCTTGGAGCTGGTGAGGTAGTGGCATGAAGCATCTCCTCCTCGCCCTCTCTCTCGCCCTTGTCGCCACGCCCGCCCTCGCCCGCGATCGCTGCCCGCCCGCAGGCTATGACCGCGCGCGACTGGAGGCGCTGAAGGCCGCCGAGTGGGTAATCGCGGATGAACGCGAGCGGCGCGATTTTGCGCAGGCGCTGCCGGCATGTCTTACCTCGCCCGATCCATTCTTGCGCGACGGTGTTGCCTTCGAGGCGCTGTCGCACTTGCTGCGCACGCGCCAGCTCGACGTGGCGACGCAGACGGCGCTGATCAACGATGTGCTGGCGCGCCTGGAAAGCGACGATCGCCGCGGCTTCGAGGCGCCGTTCGCGGCGCTCGTCCTCTCCGAACTCGTGCGCGCCGAACGCCTCAATCCGCACTTTACCGACGACATGCGGGCCGACGTGCTGGAGCGCTCACTCGCCTATTTCACGCGCGTGCGCGACTATCGCGGCTACAACGACCGCGAAGGCTGGCGCCACGGCGTCGCGCACGGCGCCGATCTGATGCTGCAACTGTCGGTGAGCCCCAACACGGGCCGCGACGATCTCATTCGCATTCGCGACGCCATCGCCACGCAGATCGCACCCGAGGGTCACTTCTACATCTACGGCGAAAGCGAGCGGCTGGCGCGCCCGATCCTGTTCATGGCGCAGCGCGGATTGATCACGGAAGCGGAGTGGACGGCGTGGTTCGCGACGCTGCCAGGCGACACGAGCGCCATGTTCGCAAGCCAGGCCGGACTAGCGCGGCGGCATAATGTCAACGCGTTCCTGCAAGTCATCTATCTGAACGCACGGCTCAGTGAGAACGCCGCGGACAACGCGTTGTTGCCGGGCGCGGAAGCGGCGCTCAGGGCGATGCCATAGCGCGCCTAGGTTCCCGCGAGCACGGCGAGGCAGCGCTCCAGCACGGCGCCGGCCAGGCCCTCGTCGATCGCAAGTCGCTGGAGCGTGAAGCTCCCCTCGCCGCGCGGCATGTAGCGGAGCGTGCGCTCGGTCTCGCCATCGCGCACGACGTAAGCGATCTCCAGTTCGGCGTTGCCGATCTCACCGGCTTCGCGGCGCACCAAAACCATGCCATCGCGGATGCCGACGGCAAAGGCAGGGCCGCCCCGGATCACGCCGGCAATCACATTGTTGTTGGCAGTTGTGGCCTCGATGTCGAAGCCGCGATGGAAGTTGGGCACGTCGCGGGTTTCGATGCGGCCGCACGGCGCGAACGCATTTTCCGGCAGCAAGATCGGCGCGCCGCGTTCGATGAAGGAGTCGATGTCCGCGCGCACGTCAAACGATTGCGCCGCCGCGCTCGCCAGCAAACGCCCGATAGCAGTGCTCTCCTCGCGGGTGCGCATGGCGTACATCAGGTCGTCGAGATCGCCGGCGCCGCGCGCGCGCAAGCGCGCGTCCCAGATCGTAGCGAGCAGCCGACCGCGCTGATACGGCAGTTGCTGCACAGGGCGCGCGTTCCAAAAATCGGCGACGATGCGGGCGTTCGGTTCGGTGCGCACCGAGGATCGGGCGTATTCCGACAGCATCACATTGATGTCTTCGGCGAATTGAGTTGGCGTCCAGAGCCCTTCGCGCACCAGAACGCGCGCGGTGTAGAAGTCGGTGAAGCCCTCGGAGAACCAGTAGTCCGTCGCTTCATTCTCCGCCGGCATGCCGCCGATGCGGCCGGGTATCCAGGTGTGCAGCCCTTCATGCGCGAGGATGCGCGTGATAGTGGTTTCCGGACCATTCGGTGTGGCGAAAAATGCAAACGCATCGCCCAAACCGGTGCCGCCGACACTGATCCAGCCGGGATCGGGCGTGGTGAGTTCGATGACGGTGATGAGGTACGGTTCCGAAGCGTCGCTCCAGAAGCGGCGCTGGCCCCCGATGATGCGCGAAGCCTTCGCCGCAAGGTCAGCGTCGCTGAAGCCCCACTGGCCGCGAATGGCGATGCGGATGTTGCGATCCTCGCCGTGCAGGATGCGGAAATCGCCGCCGACCGTAATGCTGGCATCGGCGTCTCGGATGGTGAGGCCGCTGTGCTCGAGGTCGGACGCAAAGCGCCAGCCGCGCGGCAGCGCGCGCGCGCGCACGCGGACCGGAGTTGCGCCGTCCACCTCGGGAATCACCAGGGCGGCGTTGCCGATAAGGTGAAAGTAGGCGGGTTGGATGATCGCGCGATAGGGATTGGCGTGCTCTGCGCCTGGCACGCCCTCCCAATCCTGGATCACACGATAGCGAATGTGGATGCGGGCATTGGGCCGATGCTCCAGCATCCGCGACGAGGGGCGGTCGCCCTCGCGCAGTTCGGCCCCGGAAACAACACTCAATTCGGCGATGCTGCGCCACAGTTCGCTCTGACCGCCCCACTCATCGGGAAGGCGCAACGCGGTGAGGCCGTCTTCATCGCCGTGAAAGCGCAGATCGATCTGGACGGCGCGCAGCGCGCCCTGCTCGAGGATCGGAGTGAACGAGTACTCCACCCGTGCGCGCGGCGGCGCTTGCGCCGCCAAAATCAGGCTTGCGGCGGCAACAAGGAGCGCTGCGAACACTGATCTCAATACTGTCACATCACTCCCCTTCGTGGAATTTTGCGCGAATGAGCGCCTCTATCTCGTCGAGCGCCTTCTCCGCGGCGGGGCCGTCCGCTTCGATCTCCACTTCGGAGCCGATCCCGGCGCCGAGCATCATGAGGTCCATGAGCGAGCGCGCATCGGCCTCATCGTCTTCGCGGCGCATGACGATTTGAGTGTCGTCGTACTGGAGCGCGATTTCTGCGACCTTGCGCGAGGCGCGCGCGTGAAGGCCGCGAATATTGGTGATTGGAATGATACGCTTGAGCCCCATGGGGCAAGACTATGCGTCAGGCAGGACCGCCGGCAAGCTCGACGGACGCCACGCGAATATAGCGGCGGCCGGCTTCCTGGGCCGCGATCGCCGCTTCCGGGAGCTTCATACGCTCACGAACCTCCGCGAGCTTGATCAGCATGGGCAGGTTCACACCGGCGATTACTTCGATATTGACCTGGTTGATCACCGAGATCGCCAGGTTGGATGGCGTGCCGCCGAACATGTCGGTGACAATGCACACTCCGTCGCCCTTATCGACCGCACGGACGGCGTCAATTATGTCGCCGCGCCGCTCTTCCATATCGTCGTGCGGACCGATAGCGACCGCCCGCATTTGCGGTTGAGGGCCCAGCACGTGCTCTGCCGCGGCGACGAACTCGTCCGCCAAACGGCCGTGGGTCACCACGACAACCCCGATCATTCAGTACTCCCGCCCCGCCAGCCAAGCGAAGAGAGGTTTATGTATCCTTTCGCGGTTGCGAGAAAAGACCGGCAAGACGGCTCAATGCAGTTTTGTTGGTCCTGGCGGGGTCGGAGGCGCAGCATGCGGTAATATGCGGTGTCAGTGGTGCTTGGGCGCCAGCGGCAGTTCTACGACCAGGCGAGCACCGGCGGGCGCTCGGTTCTCAGCGTAGATGCGGCCGCCATGGCTGATCACGATCTGGCGGGCGATCGACAAGCCGAGCCCGGAATTGCCGCCGAAGGCAGCGCCCTTGGGGCGTTGGGTGTAAAATCGCTCGAAGATCGTTTCCAGATTTTCCGGCGGAACCCCTGGGCCTTGATCTTCAACCAACGCCCGTACGTAGGCGCCACCCTTGCCGCGCTGCACTGTCGCTGACACCCACACGCGGCCACCCTGTGGACTGAATGAGCGCGCGTTGTCGATCAAATTCCGAAACACCTGGCCTAACGGGCCGGCCTGACCAAGGACCACAGCCCCTTCGAGCTTCGGCCCCTTGAAAATCACTTCTACGGCCGATGGCCCCGCCTCCTCAGCGGGGAGCGCATAGGCCCGCGTCAACTCGAAGAGCAGCTTGCCGATATCGATGCTCTCGGTGTCCCCGCGGGCGGTCTCAGCCTCTATGCGGCTTGCGCGCGCGATGTCGGTAACCAGCCTGTCAAGGCGATGAACGTCCTGAGCCACAATGGCCAGCATGCGATCGCGCTGGCTGGGGTCGGCGGCTGTTTGCGCCGACGCTACCGCAGACTGAATCGATGCGAGTGGATTCTTGAGTTCATGACTGACGTCAGCGGCAAAGCGCTCGTTGGCGTCAATGCGATCGGCCAGCGCCCCCGTCATCGCTTCGAGCGATGTGGCGAGCGCGCCAATCTCGTCCTTGCGACGCGATTCCTCGGGGAGCCGCAGCCGCGTGGCGCCGCTCACGCGAAGGCTGTCCGCCGCTGCGGCGAGCCGGCGTATCGGCACGGCAATGAAAAGCGCCAGCACTACCGAGGACATGAATATGACGATGGTCGCGCCAAGCATGAAGGGGATCATGCTGGCGCGTTCGGCCACCAGAATGCGCTCCACGTCGGCGCTCTCAATGGTTACCACGCCCAGCACCGCCTGCACACGACGAACGGGCAGGCTTACAGAAACCACGCGCTCACCGCGTTCATTGAGTCGTTCGCCGCGCACGATCTCGCCGCGAAGCGCTCGTGAGCGCTCCTCTTCGGTCGTGAAACTTGGTCGCCAGGGCGTGAGCCGAATTCGCTCGACGTGGCGCGCCGCGCTGCCAATGCGGCGACCAATGTCACGCTCGTCACCTGACTCCAGCTGGCGCTCGTCGAGTCGACCATGAATGAAGTCTGTGTCGGCGATCACTTCGCCGGCGGCGTCGAACACTCGGATTCGAGGGCCTTCAATGCCGGGACGGCCGCCTTCCGCGATCGGCGGCACCAAACGTCGCAACACGTCGCGGACAACCGGCTCGTTGATATAGGGATAGGGATCACCCTGAACCGTGCCGGCCTCGATCAGAAGATTGGTGATCAATTCTCCTTGCGTGCGCAGGTTCCGGAACTGAGCATCCGTCAAATCGGCGCGCCTCTCGGTCAGAAGCAGCACGCCAAGCATCAACACCGCGAGTCCGGCCAGATTCCATGCGAAGATCAACCGTACGATGCGCGAACGCGCGAGCGCGCGAACGTTGTCAGCTCTCGTTGTAGCGATAGCCGACGCCGTATAGGGTTTCGATGGCGTCGAACTCGCCGTCGATGTCGCGGAATTTTTTGCGGAGCCGCTTGATGTGGCTGTCGATGGTTCTGTCGTCCACATAGACCTGATCGTCATAGGCTGCGTCCATTAGCTGATCGCGGCT
>CAYRHK010000145.1:0-6328 GCA_964423825.1 uncultured Terricaulis sp.
GCTTCGCGAGCGACGAGATCGAGAGAGACGGCGGCGAGCGGCGACAGCGCGCGCGTCATCGCGATCAGCGCTTCCGGGTCGACGTCTGCGGCGGGTGCGAAGATCGAGGCGTGTTCGGGCTTTAGCGCGGGTGCGTTCGCGAAATCCGATGCCCCGAGTGCGAATGCCTCGGCTGCTTCGATCTCATTGTCGTTGAACCCCAGGGTCTTCAGGAAATCGCCGCGTTTTCCGGCAGCAACATCAGGCGGGAGTTTCAGAACGGATTCGCAGAGCTCAGGGCCGATCACAAGCGGATGGATTGCCGCGCGCAGTGAGAACGCATCGGTGAGTGCATCTTCGATGGCTTCAAGTGCGGGTTCTGTCAGGCCAAGATCGGCGAGACGATCTAGGTCGATGCCTGGCGCATGCCGCAGGGTGCGCCTGCCCTCGATGTGTAGCGCCAATGCGGCAATGCTGTTTTGATCATAGCCTAGCGCCTCCAGTCCAAGGCGTGCGTGGTTTGCGAGGAGACGGCCGAAACCGCCATCGGGTCGACAGCCGAAGTGGGAAATGCTCTCGATCGGCGCGATGCCGGCGTCGGGCGCGCCACGCGTGAAGACGATGTGAACCTGCTCGCCTTGCGCAGCGCAGGCCGCTGCCCTTGCCGATCCTGCGATCGCGGCGGCTTTCGTTCGGGCGGCCGCGCTATCGTAAGCGAGGCCCAACGCCATCAGTACGCGCGCCAAGCCTTCGAGGATGACTGCGGCCGCCGCGTGCGGTTCGTTGTTTGCCGCCAATGCAGTAACGGCATCGGAGACGGCCGCGCGGAGCCGCGCCTCATCGAAGCCGGTCTCGCCGAGAAAATCTTCAAGGTTGATGGCAGCGGAGACCACGCCCGCGGCCTCAGCAGGGATGCCAACGGGGTCGCACGCGCGGCTCGCGACGCAGGCGCCTCCGGTTGGGCCTGGTGTCGAAATCAGCAAGCGGCTCCGCGTGGCGCCGACATGCGCTTCCAGCGTTGCGCTGTAGGCGCCGCGTTGCGCGGCGCCGGCCATAGCGGCAACGATGTCTGCGTCGGGGGCGCCAGCAAGACGAGCGGACGCGGCCTTGCGTTGTACAACTTCATGGGCGGGGTTGAGCCCGTTGCGCACAGCTTCAACGGCGAGATCGGCGAGCGCTGCATCGAGCGCGCGAGCGCCTGCGGCGAGCGCTGTCGCACTGCGCAATCGCGCCTGGGTCTCTGCGATGAACTGAGCAGCCTTGTCGGGGGCGGGGCGGACCAAGATGGTCGGTCCAGCGTCGCCTTCGGGGTCGGCGAGGCGCGCTGAAGCGTCGAGAGCGTCGAGAGCGGCAGCTGGCGGGGCGCCTTCGATGCAGAGTCTAGCGCCGGCTGCGAGGTATGCCTGCGCCTGCCGCAGCGCCTCCATGGCGTGCCCGGAGGCCTCAGGCCAGCGCAGATAGGCAGTGGTCAGCCCGAATGGACTGCGCGGGTCCCGGCTCATGGTAATCTCCGACATATGGCGCAAAGTATCAGACCGAGCTGGGGGTGATCAATATATTGTGGCTCTTGGGGGTGCGTTATCCCAAGATATAGTTTCGAAATTGCACCAAAGCTGCGAAGCCGCCGCCTCTGTGAAACTGGTGATGAGGCGGGGCTTGTGGTGAAGCGCTGTGAGGGCTAGCGACAGGGTTATGCTCAGGCTCTTGTTCACATGGTGGAATGGCGCGACGATGGGCGCGCATTTTGACATCGGCCGACGCGGCGCACTTGTTGGCGAAGACGAACAAGGCAATCGCTATTATCAGGAGCGGCGCGCGAGCCTTGAAGGGCGGAAGCGCCGCTACGTGATCTACAAAGGCTTGGCGGAGGCCTCGCGCGTGCCGCCCGACTGGCACGCTTGGATGCATCACACTGTAGAGGAACCGCCCACAGTTGCTCCGCTTAGGCGCCAAAGCTGGGAGCAACCGCACCGGCCCAACATGACGGGCACCGTGAAGGCCTACCGTCCGCGCGGTTCTCTGGCGCGGGGTGGCGCGCGCGCGCCGACAGCGGCGGACTACCAGGCCTGGACGCCTGGAGATGCGCCATGAATTTTGAGCGTTGGGGCGAGACACTCGTTGGCGCTAGCGTTGCCGCGGTGGCGGCGTTTTTCCTGGTCTTTGCGGTCGCACAAGGTGGTCGGGGCGCCTCCTCGGGCGGCTATGAGTTGTTTGCCCGGTTTCAGCGCGTGGATGGCATCAGCGTCGGCTCGGAGGTGCGGATTTCAGGCGTGAAGGTGGGCGTGGTGCGCAGCGTGGCGCTCGACCCCGACACGTTCGAGGCACGGCTGACGTTTGCACTCGATCGAGGCGTGCAGGTGCTCGACGATTCTACCGCGCGGGTGGCGAGCGACGGCCTCCTTGGCGGCGCTTATGTCGCCATCGAGCCTGCTGGGCTCGATCCATTGGCGGCGAATTCGGAAATCCCCAATACACAGGGCGCCGTGGATTTGCTCACTTTGTTTGCGAGCTTCGCGCAGTCGGGCGGTGGTCCGGCCGAGGGCGGAGCGGAGGCGACAGGTCCATGATCAGACTTGTAATGGCGGCATTCCTAATGGCGGCCGTCGCCGCGGGGCCTGCATATGCGCAGCGCGCCGTGATCCGCGGGCTGGACAAGGTCACTGGCCACGCTCGTGACTACACCCTGCCTTTGGGCCGGGGAACCCGCATCGGCACGCTCGAGGTGACTGCACGCGCGTGCACCAAGAGCGCTCCGGAGGAGACCCCGGAGGTGCGCATCTATGTCGAGGTCATCGACAATCCACCGCCGCGTGAAGGGCAGGAATCTGAGCCGCGCGAGGTGTTCCATGGCTGGCTGTTCGCCTCCAGCCCAGGACTCAACGGCCTCGATCACCCGACCTGGGATATCTGGGCGATCGACTGCCGCTAGAGGCTTGTCGCAAAAAGGCTGGCTTCCGCGAGACTCTCGGTAGGCTACACCGATGAGGGCGGCGACAGTTCCGCTCCGCGAGGGAGAGAAATCATGCGTTTGATGGGCCACAACGCCATCGCTGTCGCGGCTGCGGCCGTCGCGATCTACCTGATCGGCTTTTTGTTTTATGGGGTGCTTTTTGCGGAAGCCTGGGTGGCAGCCACTGGCTGGAGCGAGGCGGAACTACAAAGCGGGATGAGCAAGATGCCGATCGGGTTCGTTATCCCGATCTTGTTGGCCATCGGCTTGTCGCTGGTGATTCGTTGGCGCAACAAGCTTGGCTGGATGGCGGGCGCTGAAACCGGCTTTTGGGTCGCGGCATTCTTGCTGTTTCCGCTGCAGCTCTATTCTTATGTTTACGCGCCTGCGGGCGGCGAGACGCTGCTTGGCATCAATTCGTTGCATCAGTTCGCCACAGCGACGGTTGGCGGGGCCATCATCGGCTTCCTCAAGAAGTAGCTGTTGCGTGACTCTGGGCGTTGGGCGGGATAAGCGACGCTTATGCGCATTCTGTGTACGAACGACGATGGCATCCACGCGACAGGGTTGGCGGTGCTGGAGAAAATCGCGCGCCGCTTTAGCGACGATGTTTGGGTGATCGCGCCTGAGAGCGAACAGTCCGGCGCCTCGCGCGCGCTCACGTTGACGGCGCCCATTCGCGTGCGGCAGGCCGGTGATAAGCGCTTCGCCGTTAGCGGGACGCCGACTGATTGCGTGCTCCTGGGCGTCGAGCATCTGATTGAAGGCGGTGCGCCTGATCTTGTGCTGTCGGGCGTCAATCGCGGTCAAAACATCGCCGAGGACGTAACGTTCTCGGGAACAATCGCAGGCGCCATGCAGGGTATGCAGTTGGGTATTCCGGCGATTGCGCTGAGCCAGGCGCGCGGATTTCGGGGCGAAGAGGCGGCCATTCCTTGGGAGACGGCGGAAGTATTCGGCCCAGGCGTGGTGGGACAGTTGTTGAAACAGGGTTGGCCGACAGACGTCCTGATCAACGTCAACTTTCCCGATGTGCCGCCGGAGGAGGTCAAGGAGGTGGAGGTCACGCGCCAGGGGCGGCGTGACCAGCACATCGTTTACGCCGACAAGCGCACCGATCTGCGCGGCGGCGCCTACTTTTGGCTCGGCTTTCGCGGGAAACTCTCCAACCCGCCGGAGAGCACGGATTTGCGCGCGATCTATGAAGGGCGCATTTCGGTGACGCCGCTGCACATTGATCTCACGCATCGCGAAACCATTCACGAACTGAAGGCCGTGCTGGGCGGCGCGCCTCCAAAGTCGGAGTGAGGCGGTGGGCGCCGATCCCGCGCGGCTTATGCGTTTCGTGCTTGAGATGCGGCAGGCCGGCGTCACTGACGCGCGCGCGCTAATGGCGCTCGAACGCACGCCGCGCAGCCACTATGCGCCGTCGCATCTGCAAGGCTTGGCGCTCGATGATGTGGCGCTGCCGCTCGGGCAGAACCAGTCCATGACAAAGCCCTCGGTCGTCGGGCACGTCATCGCGGCGTTGGCGCCGGCAAACGACGATGTGATCTTGGAAGTTGGCGCTGGTTCTGGCTTTCAGGCCGCCGCTCTGTCAGCGCTCGCGCGCAAGGTCGTTTCTCTCGAACGTCGGCGCGACCTTGCGGCGGCGGCTCGCCAGCGCATCGGCGAAGCGCGGCTGATGCGCACTTATGTACACACTGCCGACGGCTTCGAGGGCTGGAGCGAGGACGCGCCCTATGATCGCATAGTGATAAATGCCGCGGTCACTGAAATCCCGGCCGCTCTCATGGCGCAGCTTAAGCCGGGCGGCGTGATCGTGGCGCCGATTGTGTCGGGCCAGACGCTGCGTTTGATGCGCTTCCAAAACGGTGACAATCGCGACGTTGGCCCCGGCCCATTCGCACTACTTGAGCACGGCGTCGAAGAGGGCGCTTAGGATTTGCAGAGAGAGCTGATTCGGCTGCATCAAATAGCGCCATGAAGCGCGCTGTGGTTCTGCTCAGCCTGTTTTCGGCGGCGTGCGCGACGACGCGGCCGGCGCCGATTTCCTATGGTGATGGCGGCGTGGCGCCCGATCCAGCGAGCGCGCCGCGAAGCATGCGCACGGCGGCGCCGCCCGTCGCAGACGACGCGCCGCTGACTGTTTACGGTCTTCAGCCCGATGAGGTGCACCCGTTCGATCCCGCCAACTTGCCGCGCACGCATCGGGTAGGCGCCGACGAGTCGCTCTACGACATCGCTGTTACTTACCAAGTGCCGCTGCGTGCGCTGATTGAACAGAACAATCTTGAGCCCCCCTACGCGATGATCGAGGGGCGCGTGCTGCGGTTGCCCCCGCCGCGGTTTCATACAGTCGTTGCTGGTGAGCGCTTCGAAGATATTGCGCGTCGCTACAATGTCGACGCGCGCTCGCTGGCGCTGTTGAACAGGTTGCAGCCGCCGGTGGAGGTGCGGCGTGGCGATCGCGTGGTGCTTCCGGCGATGGCGCGTGCATCCGTTGAAGCTGATTCGTCGCCGGCCCCAGTCCCGGTCCCGCCATTGGATACGCGCTTTCGTCTGCCGTTGCATGGCGAGATCGTCGCCCGCTTCGGAGCGCAGCCGGGCGGGGAGCGCCTCGACGGCATTCACATACGTGGCCGTGAGGGCGATGCCGTTTTGGCGGCCGCCGATGGCGAAGTGGTTTATGCGGGGTCTGATCTTGCCGCCTATGGCGTTTTGATCCTTGTGCGTCACGCAGACGAGTACGTGACCGCGTACGCCTACACTCGCCGGGCCTTGGTGCGCGAGGGCGAGCACGTGCGGGCGGGACAGCCAATCGCCGAACTGGGGTCGCGGGCGGGCGGGGCAAGGCTCCTTTTTCAGGTCAGGCATGGCGCTGCGGCGGTCGATCCCGCCCCCTTGCTGGGGCTATGAGGCCTGCGGCGAATGGGGCGGCATAAACGGATTGAAAGGCGGGCGCCTGTCGATATAGTCCGCCGCGCCGCGCGTCCCCGACCGTGCGGTGTCGAATTCGCGCGTGGCGCTTGACGCGTACGCAGCGCAAAGATGTGAGGTTCAATGTTCATCTCCGATGCTTTGGCGACCACCGGTGGCGGTGCTGGCGATCCCACCCAAAGCCTCATAGGCACGTTCCTGCCGCTGGTGCTGATCATCATCGTCTTCTATTTTTTCTTGATCCGACCTCAGCAGCAGGCGCGCAAGCGGCATATGGATTTGCTGGCGAACTTGAAGCGCGGCGATGTCGTGGTCACCTCGGGCGGTTTGATCGGAAAGATCAAGTCCTTGGCGGAAGACGAAGTGCGTGTGGAACTGGCGCCGAACGTCGATGTGCGCGTCGTGCGCGGCACCATCGCGGAAGTTCGCTCGAAAACCGATCCAGCTCCTGCAAACGAC
>CAYRHK010000146.1:0-6254 GCA_964423825.1 uncultured Terricaulis sp.
TCACGGTGTAGTCTTTGACAAACCCATGGCCTAAATGTAGTCCTCGGCTATTCGAGGGCTTCACCGACCTCCTTGACGTTGTGGCCCCAGAGGATGGGTACGTGACGAGTTTGCTGCGCGCGTACATGGACGAGAGCGGAAGCCATGACGGCTCCCCCGTGCTCTCTATCGCTGGCTACGTCATGAGGAAGCCGCAGGCCAGCCGCTTCACGCGACAATGGGCGGCCACGCTAGATGAAGCGAACGAAGGCAAGCCAAAGCGTGCGCGCTACTTTCATATGAAGGATGCGCGGGAGGATGGCCCAAAGGGCGAGTTCAAAGGCTGGGACTATCACCCGGACGTTCACGCGCTGAAGCTTGAACTCATTCGGCAGATACGGCAGCGCACGCTGATCGGCTTTTCAGTGGCGTTCAATGAGCCGGACTACAATCGGCTTCTTGCGGGCCGCGGAGGCATGCCTAGCGCTTACGCGTTTGGCTGCTTCGCCATTCTAGGGATGATTAGGCGCTGGATTGAGAGAGAGAACATAACGAAGCGCGTGGCCTACATCTTTGAAAACGGCCACGACGACGCCACGAACGCTGAGAAATTCGTCGGTGAAATGTTTGAGAGCGCAAGGCTCAAGGATCAGTTCAATCACTACTCGCATACTTGGATGGGCAAGCTCGATGCTCCACCGTTGCAGTGCGCGGATATGTTGGCGTGGCACACAGTGAAAGAGTACGTCAGCCTAACGGATGGCAGCAACAGGCCGCTTCGGAAGGATTTCGGCGCGCTGATCCGCCCGGACCTAGATCTTCATCGCAAGTATAACATCGAGCATCTAGAGCAGTTGCTCAACGGCATCCTTGAAAAGGGTATCCCGGACGACCCTATCCCTTACGTCCCCCGCGCTTCGCGGAAGCAGAAACGCGAGGCCCCCCAAGAACCCGCCCAATAGCTGGCTCAATCTTGTCTTCATCGACGCCGGCCTCCTTGGCCGCCTCAACGAAGCGCTGCTTTTGGGGCTTCTCGTCTTTGGGGCGCGGTTTTTTTGCGGGCATCGCGCAAAGCTATTCTGCTTTGCGCTTTCTTGCCAGCCGGGCCTGCAACCCACGCCGCCGCCTAATCCAGCGCGCTATTTGATCCTCAATTGGGGGAGGGCCTGTCAGTCCCCCGGTAGGTGAGACGCTTGCCAACCACCTGAGCAATCAGTTGTTCGGCTCGCGCTTCGTCACCTACTCCCAAGGCTACGCGATGGTTATGGCGGAACTCAAATTCCGCGAGATAGCGGTGCAAATGCTTTTCTTTGCAGTGTTGATAAACGCCGCCGAGCCCCTTCTTGAGGACACTGAAATAGTTCTCGCAGCCATTATTGTGGATGGCGCCGTTTTCGTCCCATTTTACGTACTCGCCCATCGAGTGCCGCACGCTCTGGTGTTCCGCAAACGCCTTGCCTGCGAAATGATAGAGCGAAGACGCGTCGGTGTGGACGCGTGAAAGCGGATGCACGTTCTCACGAACGATCTTCTGCACCGTCGTCGCGTCGGCCTCTGCAACATGAAAGACGCGCGCGCTGCCGCCGCGCTCTACGAGAGCGATGATTGCGCGCTTGTTGGCGGGGCCACGGCCCTGATTGCGCTTCGTGGTCTGCAAGCGCTCGCCGGTGTCCTTGCGAAACTCCGCCGGATGTTCGACGCGACCATGGTAGGTCTCGTCGATTTCGACCACACGACCCGCGCCACCCATCGGCGTGCTCGCCTTTGTCGCCATGGCGAGGCGAATACGGTGCGACATGTGCCACGCGCTCTTAAGCGTAATGCCGAGCGTGCGGTGAAGTTGATTGGACGAAATGCCCTTCTTGCTGGCCGTAAGCAGGACGATCGCTTGCAGCCAAAGGTGAAGCGCGATGTGGCTGTCCTCAAAGATCGAGTTCATCCGCACCGTGAACTGCGCGCGGCAAGCCCGACACTTTTTTAATCCGAGACGAACGCGACCCTTCTTGTCTTTGACGCCATTGAGCGCGTAACCCTCGCCGCCGCACTTGGGGCAGATCGGGCCTTGCGGCCACAGCAGCCCTTCGACGTGCGCGAACGCAGCGGCTTCATCGTGAAAGTGGGGCGCGGAAAGCTTGGATTTCGCCATGCCCTCAAACCTATATATTGGGCCTGGGTTTGTCAAGTATCATATCGTGTAATAATTCACCCCAAGGAAGTCGATCGGCTGACGCGTAATCCCGAGATCGCCATCGCGCAGCACGCCTTCGACCATGCTTTCGGCGGTCTTCGGATATTCGCCACGCAGCAGCGGATCGAGGAACGCGCTATTCCACACCTCGTCGAAGCCGTCCGCCGCCAAGCGGTGCAACGCCTCAAGCCAGCCGCCAGCGGCGCGCGACGGCATCAACGCCATCGTCGTGCCGACGATGAGATCGCTCTGAGCCGCGCGAAGCGCTTGGATGGCGAGTCCTTGCGCCAAATTCTGGTGATGGATCGCGCCACCCAACAGAGACGCGTCGCTCAGCCCCGGCGCATGCATGCCCAGCACATGTCCAAGCGTCGCGTGAACAGCGGCTTCGTTCAGCACTACAATATGTTTCAGCCGATCCCCCAAACGTCGAGCCACAATGTCGGCATACTCCGCAAAACGCTGCGCGGTATCGCGATTTGACCAACCGCCCTCTTCCTGTAGCGCCTGCGGCAAATCCCAGTGAAACAGCGTGGCGTAAGGCGTAACGCCCCGCTGCAGCATGACGTCGACCATCCCGGAATAATGATCGAGCCCAACTTCGTTGATCGCCCCTGCGCCAGCGGGCACGATGCGCGGCCAGGCGATGGAGAAGCGGTAGGCCTTCAGTCCGGCGCCTACAATCAACTCGATATCCTCGCCATAGCGGCGATAGGAGTCAGTCGCCACGCTCGCGTCCGAGCCGTCGTTGATGCGCTCGCGTGGAAACACCTCCCAAACGCTTTGCCCGCGACCGTCGGCTGCAAGCGAACCTTCGGTTTGAAACGCTGCACTTGCGACGCCCCAAAGAAAATCATTGGAGAACTGCCGCGACCGCGGCGGCGGAAACGAACTCGCGCGTTCGCCCGCACATGCGCTCAGGGCCGCCCCCGCGGCGCCCAAAGCCAATCCTCTTCGTGTAATCGATGTGCTCATAGCGGTCAGATTATCGCCACCGTGGCCAAAGTCTCCCCTCCACAGACCGAAAAGAGACTGATAGAGACGCTTTGGTGCTGGTGTTCATCTTCATACTTTCCGCCGTCGGCGGCTATCTGCTCGGCTCGATCCCGTTCGGACTGGTGTTGACCCGCGCCGCGGGCCTGGGCGATATCCGCGAAATCGGCTCAGGCAATATCGGCGCGACCAATGTGCTGCGGACGGGCCGAAAGGACATTGCACTCGCCACCCTACTGTTGGATGCCCTCAAGGCCGGCATCGCGTTGCTGCTCGCGCGAACTGTTGCGGGGCTGACTGGTCTGCCCGTCGAACTCCAAATGCAGGCCGGGCTCGTCGCGGGGGCTGCCGCGTTTGTCGGACACTGCTTTCCAGTGTGGCTCGGCTTCAAGGGTGGCAAGGGTGTCGCAACATTCTTCGGCGTGCTGTTCGCCGGCGCCTGGCCGCTTGGCATCATCGCCGGCGTCACCTGGCTGGCCGTCGCCACCATCTTCCGATACTCATCACTAGCGGCGCTTTGCGCTGCCGCCATCGCGCCACTTGCCGGCTTGGTCGCCGGCTTCGCATGGCCGGAAGTGATCTTCACCCTTCTCCTCGCGGTGCTCATATTCTTTCGCCACAGTGCCAATATCGAGCGCTTGCGCGCCGGCACGGAGCCGCGCATCGGTGAAAAAAAGGATGCGCCCGCAGAGCCTGCAACGGAGCCTACCGTCTCGCCGCCGCAAGCATGAAGCGAACGCTGGCGCCCTCGGAGCGCATAGCCTGGCTTCGCCTCATGCGAACGCCGCGGATCGGACCGCTCGCCTTTCATCGTCTGATCGCTCGTTTCGGAAATCCTCACGCCGCGCTCGCTGCGTTGCCGCGCCTCAATGACATGTCCCCCCCGACAGAGGCTGCGGTTGAAGACGAACTCGCAGCCCTTGAACGCCTTGGCGCCCACATCGTCGCCTCGTGTGAGCCAGAATATCCTTCGCTCCTCGCCGAGCTCGGCGCACCACCCCCAGTTCTGGCCGTGCGGGGCGACACCGCCCTCTTCAAGCGCCCGGCGATCGCCCTGGTTGGCTCGCGTGAAGGTTCAGCCGCAGCGCTCACGTTCACCGAAACACTGGCGCGCGACCTTGGCCAGGCGGGTCACGTTATAGTCTCTGGCCTCGCGCGCGGAATTGACGCCGCAGCGCATCGTGGCGCGCTGGATAGCGGCACCATCGCTGTATTGGCGGGCGGGCTTGATCACCCATATCCACCGCAAAATTTGAAACTTCACGCCGCCATTTGCGAACGCGGCGTCGTACTCAGCGAAGCGCCGCTGGGGTCGGTTGCCCGCGCCCGCGACTTCCCGCGCCGCAACAGCATCATCTCAGGCCTGTCGCGCGCCGTCGTTGTCATTGAAGCAGCGCTTCGTTCTGGATCACTGATCACGGCGCGTGCCGCCGCCGATCAGGGCCGCGATGTCATGGCCGTCCCGGGTTCACCGTTGGACCCCCGCGCACGCGGGTCGAACGCACTCATCAAACAAGGCGCTGCACTGATCGAATCCGCCGACGACGTCCTGGCTGCGCTCGGACAACCAACCCTGCGTCCGAGCACACAGCAAGTCATGTTCGCAGCACCCGTCGCCGACCCACCGCCAGGCCTGGCTCGAAAGATCGCTTCACTGCTTTCACCGACGCCCGTGCACGTCAACGACTTGGCGCGCCTGTGCGAGGCTCCCATCGGCGTTGTCGTCGCCGCGTTAGTCGAACTCGAATTGGAAGGGCGCGCCGCATCACTGCCCGGAGGCTATGCCGCGTCCCCCGGCGCCGCTTTCGGCTGACTGCTCTGATGTCGCAGCCACAGCCAAAGCCTCTGCTGCCAGCGAACGCGCCATTTCGAGTGCGGCCGCAAGGCGCGAAAAGCCTTGGTCATCGGCCATTGCGGCAAGCTCACCAGAGATTTGAAAGATATACGCAGCAGCATCCTGCGGCGTGATCTGGACCGCCGCTTCCGTTCCTGTGGCATCGGAATTCAAATGGCCGTCGTTCTGCATGAACCGCGCTTAACACGCTCTGGTTGCATTGCATAGGGGTCGGGTCGCACCAGCCCGAACAGCTAGATTGTTGTTTTCATTGAAAGGGCGCCCCTAGATTCCGATCGCACCCGAGCGTTGCGCGTTGACACGCGCGCGCGGCCCCCCCAGTTTCCGCCGCCATTTAGCCCCCGTGAGTCCCGTGTCCTGATGAACGTCGTCGTCGTCGAATCCCCCGCAAAGGCCAAAACAATCAACAAGTATTTGGGCAAGGACTATACCGTCCTGGCTTCGTACGGGCATATCCGCGATTTGCCGGCCAAAGACGGCTCGGTGAAGCCCGACGATGACTTCGCGATGGATTGGGAACTCGACGCCAAGTCCTCCAAGCACGTCAAGGCCATCGCCGACGCGCTGAAGGACGCAGACAACCTGATCCTCGCCACCGACCCCGACCGTGAGGGCGAAGCGATTTCGTGGCACGTGCTCGAGACACTGAAGAGCCGCAAAGCGCTCAGAGGCAAAACCGTCCAGCGCGTCACCTTCAACGCCATCACAAAGCCTGCTGTTCAAGCTGCAATGGCCGCGCCGCGCGATATCGATATGGAGTTGGTTGACGCTTATCTGGCGCGCCGGGCGCTCGATTATCTCGTTGGCTTCACGCTCTCCCCGGTGCTCTGGCGCAAGCTGCCGGGCGCGCGTTCGGCCGGACGTGTGCAATCGGTGGCGCTTCGCATCATTGTCGATCGCGAGATCGAGATCGAACGCTTCAAGCCACAAGAATATTGGTCGGTCGATGCGACCATGCTGTCGCCCCGCAACGAGAGCTTCCTGGCGCGCATCTCGGCATTCGAGGGCAAAAAACTCAAACGCCTCGACATCCCAAATCAGCAGATGGCATTCGCGGCCCGTGACGCCATCAAGCGCGGCGGCTTCAAGGTGCACGCGGTCGAGGCCAAGCCCACCAAGCGCAACCCGCCGCCGCCCTTCACGACGTCGACCCTGCAGCAGGAGGCCGCACGTAAGCTCGGCTTCAACGCCTCGCGCACCATGCAAACCGCACAACGCCTCTATGAAGCAGGCCACATC
>CAYRHK010000147.1:0-6230 GCA_964423825.1 uncultured Terricaulis sp.
CGTGAAATCGCGGAAGCCCGAAGCGGAATATTTCACCACTTCGCTCTCGGTGACAGTCTCTAGGTCCTCGGCCATCGCCACGATGTTGAACGCGATCAAGTGCGGCAAGTGGCTCACCACCGCCAGCACCACGTCGTGGCGCGCCGCGTCCATGCGCTCGACGTTGGCGCCGAGTGCACGCCAAAAGGCCTCCAGCCGAGCAACCGCGTCGCCATATTCTGGTCGCGGATCCCCAAGAGGCGTGATCAGGTGCCAACGGCCCTTGAACAAGGTGGAGAAGCCCGCGTCGGGCCCGGAGTGCTCGGTGCCCGCCAGAGGGTGGCCGGGCACGAGGAACGCATGATCCGGCGTGAGCGCGCGCGCCGCCTCGATCACCGCGCCCTTCACCGAACCGACGTCGCTCACGATCGCGCCGACTTTCAACGCGCCGGCGACCTCGGCCATCGCGGCGGCCATCGCGCCCACCGGCACGCACAAAAGTACAAGATCGGCGTTGGCGGCGGCCTCGGCGGCGCTCTCGCACCCCGCGCCCAAGCCAAGCTCACGCACCCGCGACCGCACGTCGGCGCTGGCGTCATACAATGCAATTTCCCCAGCGGCGCCGGTATCGCGCGCAGCCAGCGCAACCGAGGCGCCGATCAGGCCCGCGCCTATGATAGCAATGCGGTCGAACACTATGGTCATGGATCGATCAAATCCGCGCGTACGAACCGAGCACACGCACGCTCTCAAGCCCGCCGCGTGTCATCGCGGCGACGCGGGGATCGTCGGCGGCGAGATAGCCCTGGATGCGGACTAGGACGCGCGGCTCGGCGCGCGCCACCTCCTTGCCGGCGAGCGCCTGCTCGCCCAGCACGCGTTGCAAGCGGTGGTGAGGATCGAAGGCGAGCAGCAGAGTGGTGTCCTCTCCCGCTGCTTCGTGGGCCGTCGCCGCAAACAACGCGGCTTCGGGATCCTCGCCAACACCGCCAAGCACAGGCAACGCTGCGATGAGCCGTAACTCGTGAAAGCGCCGCTCAGTCAGCGCCGGCCACCAGGCGCCAACACCGGGCGCGGCGGGCCAGGAAGTGAGCGCCACCACCGAGCCCGGTGTTTCCACCGCCTTCTGCAATGCCATCTGCGGCTCGCCCACGTCCCTGATTCGAGTCCGTGCGCCGAAGTGGCGCCGAGCGATATCGAAGAGGCGTGTCTGCTCGCCGCGTCCGCCGCCGACAACGACCTCGATCACCCGCTGTCGATGCAGGTTCGACATGATCAGCACGCGCCAAAGCTCGACCACGGCTTCCTTTGGAAGCGTCGCGGGCGCTGCTCCAACCAAGCGACGCAGGAGCGCCACTTCCCGGCCCGGCCGAATCGGCAGGCCTGCGCCCACGGCCTTTAGCGCCGCCAGGCGGTCGGCCAGTTGCACTCGCTGGGCAAACAGAGCGAGCAGGTTGTCGTCGATGGCATCGATTTCGCGCCGCACAGATTCGACCGGATCGCCAGGAAAGGACGTCACTTCATTCATGCCGCCCAATGCTAGCGACATTTTCGCCATATCGCCAACGATCCCGCCAGTTGGGCGCAAGTGCGATGCCAAGGGGCGCTAGTCGGGCGTGCGTTAACAGCGTTCAAACCGTATACAAGGTCGCATGATTCACGCAGGTCGAGCGGCGGCGACGAAGATCCAAGCTGCGGGCGGCGTTCGCGCCCTGGCGTTTGACGCCACCGCGCCACTGCAGCTTTCAAATGGCGAGCTGCTGGCGCCGTTATCCATAGCGTTCGAGACTTATGGCGCTCTCAACGACGCCCGCAGCAACGCGGTCCTCGTGTGTCACCCGCTCAGCGCCGACCAGTTCGTGGCCAGCCCCAATCCTGTAACAGGCCGACCCGGCTGGTGGCCGCGCATCGTCGGCCCCGGCCGGCCAATCGACACCAATCGATTCTTCGTGATCGCCACCAATGTGCTTGGGGGCTCGATGGGCACGAGCGGCCCCAATGCACCGGGGCCAGACCGCCAAGCCTATGGCTTGCGCTTCCCCTCGGTCAGCATCGCCGACACCGTTCGCGCTCAGAGCATGCTGGTTGAGGCGCTCGGCGTGGAAACGCTCTTCCTTGTCATCGGACCTGAATTGGGGGGCATGCAGGCGCTCAGTTGGGTGAGCGCCTATCCTAAACGTGTGTTCGCCTGCGCCAGCGTTGCTACCGCCCCGCGCCACGCCGCACACAACATCGCCCTTGGTGAACTATCTCGCCAAGCCATAATGGCCGACCCCAATTGGCGCGATGGCGGATATTACGTCGATGGCGCCCGCCCAGCGAAGGGCGCTGCGGTGGCGCGTGCGGGCGCCCGAGTCAGCGGACTCCCCGAAACCGACCTGCGCGCCCGCCTTGGCGCCGCTCGGGCATCCGGTAGTTTCGTATTCTCGCACGAGCAGGCCGAGACTGCCCGTACCCACAGCGCCGGATATGTTGAGCGCTTCGACGCCAACTCGTTCCTGTACCTCTCGCGTGCGATGGACAGCTTCGATCTAGCCGCTGATTTTGGCGGACGACTCGCGAATGCCTTCGATGGCTCCACCGCACGCCATCTCGTCGCTTCCTTCGCGCAGGACTGGCGATACCCCCCCGAGGAAAGCCGCGCCATTGCCCGCGCCCTTCTCGCCGCCGGCGCCGATGTCAGCAGTGTCGAGATAAATTCCGCCGCCGGACATGAAGCCTACCTTGGCGCAGAGCCCGAGTTCGAGGCCATACTGACCGGATTCATCGACGCCGCTGCGACCGCGCGCGGCCTCGCACTCTAATGCAGGAGAATGCCGTGGCGCAGCTCGAACTCGTGCACGATCAACGCAAGACCGCGCCCCCGACCCGCGCCGATCACATCGTCATCGCCCGCCTGATCGCAGACGAGGCGCGCGTCCTTGACGTCGGCTGCGCTGACGGTTCGCTGATGCGGTTGCTCGCCGATGAGTGCAAGGCGCGTGTCCGTGGCGTGGAGATCGATCCGACCCTTGCCGCTCGATGCGCAAAACTCGGCTTGTCCGTGGTGCAAGGCGATGCTGAACGCGAACTTGCACTGTTTCCTGACGAGGCGTTTGACGCTGTTATTTTCTCTCACGCTCTGCAGCGCTTGCGCGATCCAGTTGGCGCACTCAAACAGGCAGGCCGCGTCGGCAAGCGCGTAATAGCCTCGACAGCCAACGCCGGTCACTGGCGGGTTCGCACCCGCCTCATGTTGGCCGGCCGCCTTGAACGTTGCGACAGAATTGGCGACGGCTTGCCGCACCCGCTCTCGATCCGTGATTTCGCCGAACTAGCAAGCAAGGCGCGGCTGCGGATCGAGCGCGCTATCCCAATGTCGCGTGGCAATTCTGGCGCCCCGTTCGCACGAACCCTCTGGCGCGCCAACTGGTTCGCGGAAGAAGCGGTGTTTGTGCTCGCGCAAGACTGACCCGGTCACAGATAGGATAACCACCAATCACGCCTGCGCGCCTTCAGAGCCGCAAACCAACGACACAGCGGATACAAAAGGATCAGCACCGCCATCCACGCGACATAGACCCAGGGCAGCGAGAACCCCAGCCCTTGGAACCGCTCCGGCGCCACGAACACATTCAGCATGTAATTGAACATGCCGCTCGCATCGCGCCCCATCGCCATGTTCGCGCCAATAGCGAGCGCGTGCACCAGATATATGTGGAGCACATAGAAGAAGAATGGCGCCGCGCCGAACGTATTGAGCACGCCGCCGAGCGGGCCGCGCAGGCGCGCCAGCAGCGGCCACAGCGTGAATGCGGTTCCCAAGGTCGCGAGCAGGAACTGCAGCGACGGCGGATACTTCGATACGTTGAAGAACACCATCGCCGCCGCCGTCGCGCCTTCTTGCGCGCGCCACGAACCTGGGCCGCCGAAGGGCCCGCCGGCGGTCTCCGCACTCGGATTTCCGTACAGATCGAACCAGCGCAGCAACACGAATGCAGTCAGCATTGCCAAGCCAGCGAACAGAATTTTACGGTCACGGCGTTCCGCTGGCGCGCCGAAGACTCCACCCATGCCGTAACCCAGCGCGACAACGCCGATCCAAGGCAGCACCGGATAGGCAAAGAGCCCGATCAGCGCCTCGCCAACAAGAATTGGCCCGCCCTCATGGAGGAAGTTCCACAGCATGGCCGCTTGACCGAATTGCTGCGCTGTTATCGGATCGAGAAGGTTGTGCCCAGCCACAATCGCAAGCCCAATCGCGAACACAACGCCACGCGGCAGCCAGACCAGCGCGGCCAGCACCAGCATCGACCAGCCAATCGCCCAAATCACTTGCAGGAAGATGGGATAGGGAAAGCCGAACGACCAGCCGAAGCTCAATACCGTGAGTTCCAGAACAATGAGCCAAGCGCCCCGCGTCGCCAGCAACCACGAAATGGCGGCGAGGCTCTTGCCACGATCCCGCTGCAAGGCCGCTGACACGCCCGCAAGCAAGACGAACGTGGGGGCGCACAAGTGCGTGATCCAGCGCGTGACATAAAGCCATGGCGTTGTCTGGTCGGGGTCAAGCGGATTGGCGGTGAAAGCGCCGACGTGGAAATAGTCGCGCACATGATCGAGCGCCATCAACACGATCACGAGCCCACGCAGAATGTCGATCTCGCGCAACCGCCCTGGGTGCGTCGCCACTGTGCTCTCGGTCATGCCGCCACTCTGCCTCCCGCTCGCGACGATGACTCAGCTCACTCGCTTTCGCGAGCGGAATGCGGCGCGCTACACGTCAGCGTAGGCGAACGCCATGCGCCCGAGCAGCCCCTGCGGCTTCAAACGCCCCTCCGTAGCGAACAAGCAGACACAGTGCTCGTCGCCCTGTATCACCGGCTGGTGGTTGAGTTCGGCATCCGCTGCCGCGAAATCGCCCGCCTGGAATAGCCCCAACTCGTCGCGATAGGCGCCCTTTAGCACCGTGCAATATTCCGGCCCGGAGTGTTCATGGCGCGCCGTCGGCGATCCCGGCGCCACCGACAGTACGTAGACGCGGTTGACCGGCGCGTGCGGCGTAATGACCGCCGCAACCCAGACGCCGGGCGCCACCCACTTCTTCGGCTTCAACGGCAAGCGCTGCATCAGCGGACGCCGATCCAAATTGATCGGCGCTGGCCCGGCGCCTTCAACCCGCGCCAGCACCTTTGCCAAGGCGCCGCCTTCCATCTTCGATTGCTCAAGCCCCCGCAACGCTTCGCCCGAAGCGGCTTCGAACGCCCCCACCTGCGCGCGGCAGTGCGTGCAACACTCGACGTGAGCGCCTACGACCAGCCCAAAGCCGGGCTCCATGACCCCCGACGCATACGCCGCCAAGATGTCGGCTGAAGGATGGTGAAGCGAGCTCATTGATATTGCTCCCAGTGCGCGCGCAACTTCATGAGCGCAAGCCGCAAGCGCGATTTGACAGTGCCAAGCGGCAGCGAAAGTCGCTCCGCGATTTCCGAATGCGGCCTGTCCTCAAAGAATGACAATTCCACGACTTGCCTTTGTTCCTCGGACAACAGTGCGAGCGCCGCCCGCATCTGATCAGCGGACTGCACACGTTCGGCAGCGTCATCAGGCGGCTCGTCATCGCTCTCTTCGCTCCAATCGAGCGAACTCCGATATGCCAATTCCACACGTTCGCGCCGCAGTCGATCGATCCAAGCGTTGCGCGCGATTACAAAAATCCAGGTGGATGCCTTGGCCTTCGTCGGATCGAACGAAGCGGCGCGTCTCCATATCGCCACCATCGCATCTTGCGCGAGGTCTTCCGCCTGTCCACCACGCGCGCCGAGCCGGATCAGGTAACCTTTCACCTTTGACGCATAACGCTCGAACAACGTCGCGAACGCAGTTCGGTCCTTAGCGGCCACTAGCGCAAGAAGCGCCTCGTCTGACATGCCCGCGCTGTCGTGCACTTCAATTGCTCCCCGCCGGAGCCACGCGGCCACGCAAACTGAGGCAACCGGGATCGCGGACACACGCATGGTGAGCGGTACGAGCACCGCGCCTCAGCAGATCACAATGAACCGCGTCCGTCAGCCGCCCGTATCGACTAAAATGCCGCTCCTTCGCGGCGGAGTGGAAGAACCAGATGAACATCGCCGTCGCAAATCACCCGAGACGAAGAAATATCGCTGTGATCGGCTCCGGCATAGCGGGAATGTCGGCGGCCTGGCTGGCCAGTCAACGCGCCTCGGTCACGGTATACTGCTTGTAGAGCTGTCCGGTGACGCCCGGGA
>CAYRHK010000148.1:0-6115 GCA_964423825.1 uncultured Terricaulis sp.
AAGATGGAGATCAAAGATGCGCCAAAGCCGAGCGCCACCAAACTGTCAACGACGACGCGGTCGGTCGATGCAAGTCCAAACCATTCTGTCAGCACCAGATAATAGAATGCCACCCCGAACAGGGCGCCACCCGCCACCAGCATGCCCGTCACGGCGCCCGCGTCGAACGCCATCTTCAGCCCGCCCGCCAAACTTTTGCGCGCGGCCTCCGCCGTGCGCACGTTTGCCTGCACTGAAACGTTCATGCCCACAAAGCCGGCCGCGCCCGACAGCACAGCGCCGATGATGAAGCCTAGCGGGATTTGCCACGTCGGCCAAAACGCAATCGCAAGCACCACGACAACCACTACGCCGACCATCGCGATGGTCGAGTATTGGCGATTGAGGTAGGCGCGGGCCCCCTCTTGGATTGCCGAGGCGATTTCCTTCATGCGGTCGCTGCCGGCGCTCGCTTTCGAGATGGCTTGCGTTTGCAGATAGCCGTAAATGGCCGCGAGGATGCCGGCCGCAACGACCGCCCATAAGATCAGATCTTGGTTCATTGGCCTTTTCCAGAAGCGCTCACACGCGCCAGGGTGGGGAATGGGTTGGCCGCCCCGCGACGGTCCGTCTGCGGAAACGCTTCCCCCAAAGGTGGCCGCTTACTGCCAAAACCTGTCGGTATTTGCAATGGGAAGCAGGGATCTCTCGCGCTAGATGCCCGACCCGCGGCTCGAATACGTGGCGACAATTGCTATCTGCCCTACAGCCCGCTCGCCTAGCGCCTGAATCGCCGCGGCTCGGTATACCTCAACAGCACGCGCCTCGTTTAGCGCGTCATTGTTGGTTGGATCGGCCAGGTCGTTGGCATGGCTGGCTCTCACCAGCGCGTCCCGCAAAAATTGCGCCCGCTCGCGCGTGCGCCATAAGTCAACCTCTTGCGCAATTTCCACGCGAATTGAAACGAACAGGTAGTTCACAAGCCGCCCCTCTCGAACCACCGGTACGGCGACATAAGGGGCGTCCATGCTGCGGGACGAGAGCGCCTCGCCGCCGTTTTCTTCCTTGGCCTTGCCGTGGCCGCCGCCCCCCTCCGCGCTGGCCAAGCCCGCCAACAACGTGGAGGCGATCATCGCCATTGCCATGGCGCGGACCAGAGCGCGTTTCATGGGCTGAAGTTCCCCCGAATTGGTTAGCGCCGCGTTAGCGTCCCAATCGATGCGTGTGCCCAGCCTCACCGAGGTCTAGCGGACGGGCATCGTCGTCCTCGATGATAACGCCCTCGCCGACTTCAACGGCGCCGACCCGACTCAAGCGCAGGTCTCCATTCGGATCGCATGCGGAGACAGCCGCACGTTCTCGTGCGGTGGCCGTGAACAAGACTATGTAGTCGTCCCCGCCTGTGAACAACTCGCGCATGTCACCGCCATTCAGGGCCCACCGCTGGGCTGGGATGGAGAGTGGAATCGATGATGCGGATAGCCGAAGTCTTACAGCTGACGCCTTTGCTAGCTTCGCTGCATCCGCGACCAGGCCATCCGAGACATCGATCGACGCATGCGCATAGCGCGCGACGATTGCGGCGCACTCGGATCGAACGAGCGGCGCGAGATAAGTGCTCATGAGCCAAGCCGCCTCAGCGTCGAACTCGCCCCCTGGGAGCCGCAAATATTGTGGCGTGTTGGCCGCGAGGCCTTGCTCCTCGTACGATGCATTCAGCGCGGGCCCGCGACCGGAGCGCAATTCGCCTAGCCCCAACTGGCCAGTCCGCAACCGGAGGCCGAGCAATGCAGAGCCTATCTCTCCGCCGACAAGCCAGATGTCGTCTCCCGGCATTGCGCCGGCGCGAGAGGGTGTAACTGCGCCGAGCGGGCGGCCGAGTACAGTCATCGAGACAACCAAGGGGCCTCTGGTTGAGCTGGTGTCCCCGCCGAGAAGCGACATACCGAAGCGGTCCAGATCACGCCCCAACGCCCTAGCGAAAGTTGCGATCTCGTCGGCGAGACGGTCACTGGGCCAGGTGAGATTGAGAAATGCTCCCCATGGCTGCGCGCCTTTGGCCACGAGATCGGACACGTTTACGCGCAGCGCCTTCAGCGCAATCGTCTCAATGGGATCGCCGGGCAGGAAATGCACGTGTTCGACGATAGTGTCGGTCGTGACTACTACGGCGCCCTCGCACTGGATCACGGCGGCGTCGTCGAGCAGGCCGCGCGCACCAACGTTAGTTGCGTGTGGTGCGAAGCAGGCGCGAATCACCTCGAATTCATCGGCGGGCATAAGCGCGCTTATGCGCTCTGCGGCGGAGAACGCAACTCCTGCGCGCAAGCGTCGAGCGCGGCGTTTATGAAACCTGACTCGGGACCTTCGAAGAACGCTTTGGCTATCTCAATATATTCATCCAGCACCACAGCGACCGGCACGTCCGTTCGCTGTTCCAGCTCTGCTGCCCCCGCGCGCAGGATCGCGCGCGACACAGCGTCAAGCCGGTCGAGCCTCCACCCTGGCGCCAGTTGGCGCGCAATAGCGCGATCCAGTGTGCGCTGGCGGTCGACCGCGGCGTGGATGAGAGACTTGAAAAGATCGAAGTCTGCTTCACTTTCGCTGAGCGCGGCTTCGGTTTCCCGCGGCAAGCGGCCGGCCTGAAACTCCGCCAGCACGTCCGCCGTGGTCGCGCCTGACACCTCCATTTGATAAAGCGCCTGCACAGCCGCCAGGCGAGCGGCGCTGCGCGCACGTTGTTCGGCCGGCGTCATAGTGGGGCGTTCGCGTACTGGCGCCTTAGCGCGACCATGCTGAGGCAGGCGCGCATTGACTCGCCTCCCTTGTCGCCCAGCGCCGGATCGGAGCGCACCCTCGCCTGTTCCAGCGTGTCGACCGTCAGTATGCCATAGCCGATGGCCAAGCCGTTCAGCGACAGGTCCATCAGGCCGCGCGCACTTTCGCCGCACACATAATGGTAGTGGCTAGTTTCGCCGCGCACGACGCAACCAAGGCCTACATAGCCATCGTAACGTCCAGCCTTTTCGGCTAGCGCGATCGCGCCTGGGATTTCGAAGGCGCCGGGCACCGTGATGACATCGACCACCGCGCCTGCGCGTTCCGCCATTGCTCGCGCGCCCTGCTCCAAGTGGGTGGCGACCTCACCGTAATAGGGAGCGATCACCAATAGCACACGCGCGCCTGGCATTTTCGGCACATCAAAGGATTCGCGCCCAGTCTTCATGGCTCGAACCTTCGCCACCCGTCGATCGACAAACCATACCCTTCGAGGCCAACCAATTTCTGCGGCGTGTTGCCGAGTGCGATCATGCGCCCCACTCCCAACTCGCGCAGAATCTGAGATCCCAGCCCGATCACTCGCAATTCGTCGTGGGACTCTACCTCGGGCGGGGCGCCGGCAAGGCGGCGCGAGATCGCGTCTGGCGTCAAGTCGCGCAGCAGCACCAATACGCCACCCCCCTCCGCGTCAATGGCGGCGAGTGCTCGGTCGATTAAGCCCGCGCGCGCGCCATATCCACCCATGACGTCGGCGGCGAAGTCGATCCGGTGCACACGAACCAGTGTCGGCTCATCCGCTTTGAGGGTTCCTTTGACAAGCGCGGCATGCTCTACGCCATCGAGACGATTACGGAACACAACCAACCGAAACCCCGAACCGGCACGGGTGCCGAACTCACCTTCGTAGAGTTTGTCCAAATAGCGCTCATGGGCGCGACGATAACCGATCAAGTCGTCAATGGCGCCGATTTTCAGATTGTGGAATTGCGCGAACGCCACGAGTTCCGGCAGCCGCGCCATTGTGCCGTCATCGTTCATTATCTCGCAGATGACCGCCGACGGGTTGAGGCCGGCAGCACGGGCGATATCGACGCTGGCTTCGGTATGTCCGGCGCGGACGAGGACGCCGCCATCGCGCGCCGTCAGCGGAAACACATGTCCTGGCGAGGCGACATCTTCGGCGCCTTTGCCAGCGTCAATGGCGACGGCGATGGTGCGAGCCCGGTCAGCAGCGGAGATGCCGGTCGAAACGCCCTCACGCGCCTCGATCGAAACCGTGAACGCCGTGCCCATGCGCGTTTGATTGCGGCTCGTCATGGGCGTCAGACCCAGCTTGAGGGCTCGCTCTTCAGTTAGCGCCAGGCAGATCAATCCGCGCCCGTACTTGGCCATGAAGTTCACTTGCGCCGGCGTCGCGAACTGAGCGGGAATTACGAGGTCACCCTCGTTCTCGCGATCCTCAGCGTCCACGAGGATGAACATGCGCCCTTCGCGCGCCTCCTCGATGATCTCCTCGGTTGGAGAAATCGCACGTTTGAAGTCGCTGATGGCAGTGACGCTCACGTGTTTCTCCGCGCATCGATGAGGCGCGCGGCATAGCGCGCCATCAGGTCGGCTTCCAAGTTGACTTTATCGCCCGGCTTCAAGCGCGACAGCGTCGTCACCGCCCAGGTGTGTGGTATGATCAACACCCCAAACGCCTGGTCGTCCACTTCATTCACCGTCAGCGAGACCCCCGCGACCGCGATGGAGCCTTTCGGCGCGATCAGATGCGCGACCGCGTGCGGCGGCTTGATCCGCAGACGCCAGCCCTCGCCGTCCGGCGCAACTGATACAACTTCGCCCATCCCGTCCACATGACCGAGCACCATGTGGCCGCCCAGTTCGTCGCCGACGCGCAGCGAGCGCTCCAAATTCACGCGGTCGCCCACTTTGATTTCGCCAAGCGTTGTAAGCGCCGAGCTTTCCGCCGCGACCTCAACGGCATGGCGCATGCCGCCGCCCGCGCGCGACGAAGTCTCCACCACGGTGAGACAGCACCCGTCATGGGCGATGCTGGCCCCGATCTCGACACTGGTCGGATCATACGGGCTCTCGATGCTGAGGCGCGTCAAGCCAGGCAGCGCCTCAACCGCCTCCACCTCACCTAGGGCTGATACGATACCGGTAAACATTAAACCCGCTCGTAGCTCTCCCAGAGATCGGGGCCAAGTTCACGCACCGCAACCCTGCGCCATCTGGGGGCCTGGTCGAGCTGCGTAAGGTTGAACCCCGCCAACGCCGGCTTACCGTCGCCGCCAATAAGGATGGGCGCGCGGAACCACTCGATGCGATCCACGAGATCGCCAGTGACTAGCGAGGCCGCAAGCCCGCCGCCGCCCTCAGCCAACACCGGGCCGGGCGCGATCTCGGCAAGCCTGCCCAGCACAGCAGACACATCGACGCCAGCGCCACGCGCCGGCGCCTCTTCAACGCGGACGCCCATGCCCGCGAGGATGGCTTGCCGCGCCGGGCTTGACCGTTGCGCGCCAAAGATCACCAGCGGCGAGACGTCGAGATCGGCGAACAGCTTGCCTTCGAAAGGAACCTCAAAGCGGGTGGTGATCACTGCGCGCAACGGCTGACGTGGCGGCGCCGGTTCGGTTCGCGCCAGCAAGGATGGATCGTCCACGCGCGCCGTGCTCGCCCCGATCATCACCACGCTGGCCGCCGCGCGTAGCTTATGCACTTCGGCCCGCGCGACCTCGCCCGTGATCCATTTCGACTGGCCGGCGGCGGTGGCGATGCGCCCGTCAAGCGACGTCGCTAGCTTGAGCGTGACGTGGGGGCGATCCATTGGAAGTAGTGTGGATGCAACGCTGGACGAGCGCTAGCCCTCACAACGCGCTCACGAACGCCGCTTCGGTCTTGGCGGCGATCTCGTCAAGCGAAACGCCATCGGCGATCTCGATGAGCCGCATCGGCGCAGACCCGTGCTTGTCGACCTCAAACACGCCGAGGTCGGTAATCACCAGATCGACGACATTCACGCCGGTTAGCGGCAGCTCGCACTTTTTCAGCAGCTTCGGCGCGCCCTCTTTCGAGGTGTGCTCCATCACCACCACCACGCGCTTGACGCCGGCCACCAGGTCCATGGCCCCGCCCATGCCCTTGACCATCTTGCCCGGCACCATCCAATTGGCGAGGTCGCCGCGCTCGGACACTTCCATCGCGCCCAGGATCGAGAGATCGATATGACCGCCGCGGATCATGGCGAAGGAATCGGACGACGAGAAATAGGAGGTCTTCTTCAGCGCCGTGATGGTCTGTTTTCCGGCGTTGATCAGATCGGCGTCGACCTCGTCCTCGTAGGGAA
>CAYRHK010000149.1:0-6033 GCA_964423825.1 uncultured Terricaulis sp.
CGGCGCTCGTCGGCGCCTTCACTCTGATCCAATCCGGCTTGCGCGGCGAAACCTGGTCCGGGCGGTCCTGCTTTTCAGGATGGCGCGGCCGCTCCGGCTCTCCCGTGGCGCGAAGATCAATTAACGTCGTCATATCAACGCCAACATGCGGTGAGTTCGCCGCTGCGGCAATGGCCGCCCGCGCAAGGCTCAAGAGCAGTATTGAGCGTCCTGCGCCTGGGCGCTCTTGTCGCAGACCCAAGGCCCCGCTAGGTTCCGTTACAACCGTGAAACAATAATCACGGGGGAAGCTACCCCATGTCCGCCCGGTTGGGGGACAGGGTCCTGGAGGCGAAAGATACATGGGCACTCGTCCCTTCGATCTCGCGCGGTCGCGCGTGACGTTGTTCCAAGCTTTGCTGCGGGCGCGTGACGCCAAAGGCGGCAAGTACAAAATTCTCGAAGATCACGAACGCAAGCCACTGAGCTACGATGACATCGTGCGGGCGGCGTTTGCCCTAGGCGGCAAATTCGACCTGCTGATCAAGAAGCGCGAAACCGCGGGCATCCTGTTGCCCACTGGCGCGGGCTGCGTCGTCACACTCTTCGCGCTGCACGCCATAGGCCGCACGCCGGCGATGCTGAATTTCACTGCCGGCGCGATGAATCTGCGCTCCGCTTGCGAGGCCGCCAACGTCAAAAAAATTCTGACATCGCGCACGTTCATCAAGCTCGCAAAACTGGAAGCTCTCGAGGCCGAACTCGCGAAGGTGGCGAAGCTCATCTACCTCGAAGACATCCGCAAGACGATCGATTTCGGCGACAAGATCGTGGCGCTGATCAAAGGCTCGTTCCCACGCGCTTTCGCCGCCAAGGGCAGCCCCGACGACACCGCCGTGATCCTGTTCACGTCAGGCTCTTACGGCGCGCCCAAGGGCGCCGTCCTGAGCCATGCCAACCTCGTCGCCAATGTCGAGCAAGGCTATTCGCACGTCACCTTCGAGCCAGACTGGAGCTTCTTCTCGCCGCTGCCGATGTTCCATTGCTTCGGGCTTTTGGGCGGCGTGCTCTTGCCGCTGTTCACCGGCCACAAGGCGTTCCTTTATCCCTCGCCGCTGGCGGTGAAGGAAATTCCAAAACTCATCCACGACACCGGCGCCAACGTCTTCTTCGCCACCGACACCTTCGCGCAGCAATATGCGCGCAACGCCGCCGACGACGATCTGAAATGCATCCGGCTCATGGTGCTGGGCGCCGAGCGCGTGAAACCTGAAACCCGCGAACTCTACATGAAGCGCTTCGGCGTTGAGCTCTTGGAAGGCTATGGCGCCACCGAAGCTTCGCCGCTCATCTCGGTGAACATTCCGGGGCAAAACAAGCATGGCACCGTCGGTCAGTTCGTACCCGGCATCGAATGGCGCTTGGAGGCCGTGCCCGGCATCGACGGCGGCCAGCGGCTTTATGTGCGCGGACCGAACGTCATGCGCGGCTATCTCGACCCGACCAAACCGTTCGGCATCGATCTGTTGCCGCAAGGCTGGCACGACACCGGCGATGTGGTGGACGTCGATCAAGACGGTTTCATCCGCATCCTCGGTCGTGTGAAGCGCTTCGCCAAGATCGGCGGCGAGATGGTGTCGTTGAACGCCGTCGAAGGCTACGCCCAGCAAGTCTGGCCGGACCATTTGCACGCGGCGGTGGCGCTGCCGGACTCAAGGAAAGGTGAACGGGTGATCCTGTTCACCGATCATGCCGGCGCCGAAAGCGAAGCCTTCCTCGCGTGGTGCAAGGCCAACGGCGCCTCCGAACTCGCGGTGCCGAAGCGGATCGTGGTGATCGACGACATCCCGGTGTTGGGCTCGGGCAAGACCGATTACGTCGCGCTGCAACGCATGGCGATGGAGCGCTTCGCGGAGGCGAAGGCGGCTTAGGAGTTCGCGTTGGACGAGGGCGTCTCTGTCGCGCTGCGCCAACTTGAGGCAGCTCAGGAAGACTATCGTCAGCGGTCGCGAAGGATGGACGACAAAATCGTCGCCTGGGCTTTGGTCGCGAATGGCGCGGCGATGCTACTCTGCTTCAATGCGATCCTAGACCGCAAGATTTGCAACATCGATTTTGCTGTTGTTCACCTTCTCATTTTCTTTCTCGGAATTGCACTTGCGGTCTTCAGAGTCGTCCTCTCGCAAGCCGTCGCTGAGCGAACGCATCTTATGCTGCGAAGCTTTGGGAGCGACATTCACCATTTTCTGGTGAAGTATACGCGAGCCGGTACAGAGGAGGAGCGAGCCACCGTCTCTGCTGACACTAACGAGCGGATTGCAGGCACCTTGTCGAGGGGACGCGGGCTAGTCGCGATGGAGCGAGTAGCCAGTATCGCGCTGGCTGGAAGCTTTATCTGTTTTGGAGGAGCCCTGCTCTACGCAGTGACTAGCAACTCGCTGCAAGCGTCGCTCTGTCCCTCTTGATTGATGAACGAGCTATCAGGCGTGGAAAGACGCAGGAACGCTTGCCATCAGCGCGGCGCAGTAACGCTGTCTAAACGTGGATCACCCGTCCGTAAGCATCTAACACCGCTTCGTGCATCATCTCCGACAGCGTCGGGTGCGGGAACACGGTTTCCATCAGTTCGTGCTCGGTGACTTCCGCCTGCATCGCCACAGCGTAGCCTTGGATGAGTTCCGTCACCTCGGCGCCGACCATGTGCGCGCCGAGGAGTTCGCCGCTCTTGGCGTCGAATACTACCTTCACCAGCCCCTGGTCTTCGCCGAGCGCAATCGCCTTGCCGTTGCCGACGAACGGAAAGCGCCCCACCCGAACCTCGTGCCCTGAGGCTTTCGCCCTCGCCTCCGTCAGGCCCACGCTGGCGATCTGCGGATGCGCATAGGTGCAGCCGGGAATGCGCTCCTTGATCAGCGCGTGCGGCTTTTGCCCCGCGATGGCTTCAACACAGATAATGCCTTCGTGCGAGGCTTTGTGGGCAAGCCAGGGCGGCCCGGTGACATCGCCGATGGCGTAGAGCCCCGATACGTTAGTGCGCCCGTGGCCGTCGGTGACGATGTGACCTTTCTCGACGGTGACGCCAAGCGTCTCCAACCCCAAGCCTTCGGTGTTGCCAATGATGCCCACCGCGACGATCGCGTGTGACGCGGTCAGCGTTTCGGATTTGCCGGTCGCGACCACTTGCGCCTCGACCCCATCCGCTGTGGCCTTCAGCGCCTTCGCTTCGGTGGAGGTCATGATCTTCATGCCCTCTTTCTCGAAACGCTTTTTCGCGAACGCGCTGATCTCTTCGTCCTCGACCGGCAAGATGCGGTCGAGCAATTCCACAACGGTGACCTTGACGCCGAACGCGGCATAGAAGCTGGCGAACTCTATGCCGATGGCGCCGGAGCCGAACACGAGCAGAGATTGCGGCCATTCCGGCGGCGTCATCGCATCGCGATAGGTCCAGATGCGTTTGCCGTCGCCCTTGAGGCCGGCGCCAGGAATTTCGCGGGCGCGCGCGCCGGTGGCGAGGATGATGTGTTTGGCTTCGTACGTCTGATCCTTGACGATGACTTTTGGCGCGACCCCGCCCTTCTCAAGCCGCGCCTCGCCTTCGATCACTGTGATCTTGTGCTTCTTCATCAAGAAGGCGACGCCCTTGGACAAACGATCGGCAACGCCGCGCGAGCGCTTCACCACGGCTTGCGGATCGAAACTCACGCCTTCAACTGAAAGGCCGAAGTCCTTGGCATGCTGAAAGTTGCGATACACTTCCGCAGAGCGCAGCAGCGCTTTGGTCGGGATGCAGCCCCAGTTTAGGCAAATGCCGCCGAGCTTGTCGCGCTCGACGATTGCGACTTTCATTCCCAACTGCGCGCCGCGAATGGCGGTCACGTAACCGCCGGGGCCGGAGCCGATGACGATGAGATCGAAGGATGTGCTCATATCAAATTTTCGTCCCGTCCTTACGCAAGAAGCCGCCGCTTCCGGTATAGCGGTTGGGCAGGAACTTCATGTCGATGTCGGAGTACTCGCCGTGATCCTCATCGCTGCGGCCTCCAACAATGAGGATCACCGCATCGGCGTTCGAACGGTTCTGTAGCACATGGCCGTTTTGCACGCCCGCCTTCCAGCCGATACAATCGCCGGCGCGCATGATCTCCTCGCCTTCGTCCATCACCAAAGTCACTTCACCGGAGAGCACGTAGGCGAACTCGTCCTCGTGTGAATGCCAGTGCCGCTGCGACGACCATACGCCGGGCGCCAACGTCAACAGGTTCACGCCGAATTGCGTTAGCCCGCTCACGGCGCCCAGCGCCTTCCAGCGCCGCGCCTTCACCGGTTCGTCGTGCGGCGGCGGATAGCGCGTGCCGGAGAGTTCGGGGAGCGCGTTGACATCGATCTTGTTCATGGCGGTCCTAGATTGAAGGCATTCGTGATCCCATCGACCACGAATTGCGCGGCGAGCGCCGCGAGCAGAATGCCGAACACCCGTGTCAGCATCGATCCGATTTGCGGGCCCATGATCTTGGATAAGGGGCCGGCGAGCAGGAATGAGCCCAGGCACAGAGCGAGATTGGCGCCGGCGCCGAGCAAAATCACGGTGCGCTCCAACGCGCCTTCGTTCTGCGCGAAGAACAGCATGATCGAAGCGATCGCGCCCGGCCCAGCGATCAACGGAATGGCCAACGGAAACACCGAAATGTCATCCTGATGCTCGGGATGCTTAGCCTGTTCGGCGGCGACCTTTTCGGCGCGCTCGTCGCGGCGCTCGCTGCGTTTCTCAAACAGCATATCGACAGCAATGAGGAAGAGCAGCAAGCCGCCGGCGATGCGGAAGGCGTCGATGGAGACGTGAATTTTCTCCAAAAGCCAGGCGCCGCCGAAGGCAAAGGCGAGCAGAATGCCAGTGGCATAGGCGACCGATTTCCACGCCATCTGATCGCGCCAGCCCTTGGTCATACGCGCGGTCATGGTGGTGAACATCGGCGCCATGGCGACAGGGTCGATGGCGACGAAGAAAGTCACGAACGAGGCGAGGAAGAGCGACAGCATCAGCGCAGCGTGCTCAGCACGTAATAGTCGAGCGCGGCGCCGACATTGGCGTGGGTGACGTAGAGCGCGAACGCAAGCGCGCCGACCGACAGAAACGGCGCCGCGCGATAAATCCAGCGGGCGCCATTCGGCGCGACGGACCGAACCAGCATACCAAGCAGGCTCGGAACTAAAACCAGAACAAGCAAGCTCACGAGCAGAGGCACCAACAACTCGCCCGCTTGCGCGTTCGCCATCGCCCAGAATGCGTGTACGTAGAGGACAAAGGGCGTGACCAGGCTCGCGAGCATGATGAGGCCTGCGCCGAGCCCCGCGCGCTCCTTCTCGCCTTCTGCGGGTTTCGGCTTTGAGGATTCCGCGATCATGCTGACGAACGCGAACAGATAGGCGTAACCCCAAAGCTCGCCGGTAACGTCGGTCAATCGGCCCAGTGCTTCAAGCATCAGCGCCACCCCACATCGATGCCAGGTCTCTTTCCACTACGTCCACCGCACTCCAGCCTCGCGGATCGGTCCGTTCCCATCGGACGAAGTGGCAGTGGAAGTTGCGGAGGTCGCTCGGCCAATCTGCATAGGCGAAACACTCAAGCATCTCGGCGCGCCCGTCCTTCACAAACAGCAGCATTCCCAGTGGCGCATCGACGCCTTGAGCGCGAATATGGATGTCGCCAACAACTCCACTCCGCGTCAAAATCGGAGTACACTCCGGTACGCTCAAATCAGCAAAGAAACCGGCGCCAGTATAATCGAGTTGCGCAATGCTCGCATTTGCGAGTTGATTTCTCAGCACTTCACATTCGGTTCCTTCGCCCTTCCCCGCAAGCGTTAGCGCTTCTTTCGTCAAGCGCATCATGTCGTCCCATTGCGGCGGCGGCGACTGTGTTGGGTCGGGCGCAGACACAACCCTCCTCACAGCAACATCGCCATCGGGTCTTCGAGGAAGCCCTTGAACGCTTTCAGGAACGCCGCGCCAAGCGCGCCGTCGACGACGCGGTGATCGCAGGTGACGGTCACG
>CAYRHK010000150.1:0-6033 GCA_964423825.1 uncultured Terricaulis sp.
GATCCAGCGACGGTGCTTTCCACCCACCTCACCGAGGTCATCAAGGAGCACATGAGCGAACTCCTCACGTTCGCGGAAGTGAAGAAGCTCATCAAGGATTTGCCAAAAGACACGCAAACCTTGCTGGACGAAGTGGCGCCTTCCCACATCTCCTGGTCTGGTGTGCAACGCGTCCTGCAGAACCTGCTCAAGGAGCGCGTATCCATTCGCGACCTGGGCGCCATCGTCGAGGCGATCGCCGAGGCCGCGCCATCTATGCGCGACCTCGTGCTGATCACCGAGCACGTGCGCATGCGGTTGGCGCGGCAGATCTGCCACCAGCATCGCAACACTGACGGCTCCCTGCCGATCATGTCGCTGTCGCCGACGTGGGAACAAGCCTTCTCGGAGTCGCTGGTTGGCGAGGGACAGAACCGGCAGCTGGCATTGGCGCCATCGAAACTCCATGGTTTCGTCGCCGATGTACGTGCAGCCTTCGAGCGCGCCGCCAAGGCCGGCGAAACGCCGGTGCTGCTCACCTCCCCCGCGATCAGGCCATTTGTCCGCTCTCTGGTCGAGCGCTTCCGTCCCTCCACTGTAGTGCTCAGTCAAGGCGAGGTGCACGCCAAGGTACGCTTGAAGGCCATGGGGCAAGTTTGAATTAACGAATGTGAAACCAAAGCAACGGCGCCGCTAACCTGCCGTGAACGCTTTGGCGCGCATATCTTGAACCATGACAGGCGCGCATGCCGTTCGCCAGCAACCGTCGCCTCGCGCGGCGCCAATCTACGCCGTCGCCTCCGGCAAGGGCGGCGTAGGCAAGACGTGGCTTTCGACGATGCTCTCGATCGCGTTCGGCCGCGCCGGCCAGCGCGCTTTGCTTGTGGACTGCGACCTCGGGCTCGCAAATGTCGACGTCCAGCTCGGCATACGCCCCCAGGCCGACGTGCATTCGGTCGTACGGGGATTTCTCGAACTCGATGCTGCCGTGACGCCCGCTCTCGGAGGTCCGAGCCGAAACGGCGGCTTCGACTTGATTGCCGGACACTCGGGCTCAGGCGCACTAGGTTCTGCCAAACTCGAAGACGTCAATCGCATTGCAAATGGGCTTTCGAGGCTCACGCCGCATTATGACCGCGTCCTGCTCGACCTCTCAGCCGGGGTCGATCCGATCGTACTTCGCTTCGCGCGCGCCGCAGACCGGTTGCTGCTCGTAACCACGGAAGAACCTACCGCTCTCACCGACGCCTATGCGCTGATCAAGCTGCTGCGCTTACAGGGCGCGCAAGTGGAGCCCTGGGTGATCGTCAACATGGCGGAAAATCGCGGGCGCGGCAAACGCGTCTTCGACCAGTTCGCGCTCGCCTGCAACGAGTACCTCGGCTTCAAGCCGCGCTATGCGGGCGCGATCAGCCGCGACCCGCGCGTGCCCGATTCGATCCGCGCGCAGATGCCGCTGCCTGTCCGACATCCGCAGAGCCAGGCTTTCGAAGACGTGATCCGCATCGTCGAAGCGCTAAACGCCGGCTAGAGCGCGTTGTGAGTCACGCGACCGTCCACCATCGTCAGCATCGCTCTGCCGCGCGGGATTTCAGCCGCTTCGACCGTCATCAGATCGGACGAAAATGCGCTTAGGTCAGCCCGCTTGCCGACTTCGATGGTCCCACGTTCGTCTTCGCTGAAAGCCGCAAAGGCGCCGCCCCACGACAGCATGCGTAAGGCCTCCGCGCGTGAAACGCGTTGCTCCAGATGCCAGTCAGGCCCGGCGAAGCCATTCAGATCATGGCGGTGGCACGCGGCGTAGAATTCGATCAGCGGATCGCCGCGCTCCACAGGCGCGTCGCTGCCTGCTGCGATTGCGGCGCCTGAGTCAAGAAGCGCGCGCCACGCATAGGCGCCCTCGAGACGATTGGGCCCAAGCCGCGACGGTGCAAAGTGCAGATCGCTGATGGCGTGCGAGGGCTGCATTGAGGCGATGACGCCCATGGCGGCGAAGCGTGGGATGTCCGTAGGCTCGATTACCTGCGCGTGCTCAATGCGCCAGCGCGCGGCGCGCAAGGCCGCGGGATCACCGGCGAACGTGTCGCGGAATGCGTCCAAGGCGAGGCGATTGCCGCGATCGCCGATCGCGTGCAGCGCGACCTGCAGCCCGTATTCGCGCGCGCTGTTCAGATGGAGGCGCAGTTCGTCCTCGGGGGTCACCAACAAGCCGTCGCTCGCCGCATCGCTGTAGGGCGCAAGCAGCGCCGCGCCGCGCGAACCCAACGCACCGTCCATGTACAATTTCGTGCCGCGCACACGGACACGGGGCGATTGACCGCCGCCGCGCGCCTGAAGGCGCTCCCAATAGCGTTGCGCCTCGACATACCGATCCGGGGGCGTCATATACAAGTCTACGTCCAGGGAGACGGCGCTTTCCGCGTCCAGCTCCAAGAAGTCGATGTGTTCGTCCGGCGTCGTGCTCATGTTGGCGACGCCGGTCCAGCCGCGCGATGCGTAGAGGCGCATGGCTTGCGATAGCGCATCGCGCTGCATCGCGCGCGTCGGCGCGGGGAGCCGGCCCTGCACCAGCGCCATGGCGTTGTCGATCAGCATGCCGGTAGCCGCGCCGGCTGCGTCGCGCTCGATGGACCCGCCGGCGGGATTCGGCGTATTGGCGTCAACGCCCGCAAGCGCCAACGCCGCCGAATTGACGACTGCCGCATGGCCGTCAATGCGTTCGAGGAAAACCGCCCGATCGCCGACTACCGCGTCAAGATCAGCGCGGTTGGGGAAGCGGCGCTCGGGCCAATGCGTCTCGATCCATCCGCGCCCTACAATGGCGCCGCCGCGATGTTGCGCCGCGTACGCACGCAAGCGCGCCTGCAGCTCGGCGATAGAAGCAACGCCAACCAAGTCCAAAACCATCGCCGCCATGCCGACGCCGCCCAGATGGACATGCGCATCGCGAAACCCCGGAAACGCCGCCGCACCCCCAAGATCGATCGCGCGTGCGCCCCGCGCCCAGACTTCATCGCGCGTCCCTAAAGCGACGAAGCGACCGCGCTCGATGCGCACCGCCTGGACCACTGGCCGTGCGGCGACGCCCGTGTAGATGGCGCCGCCATGAATGACCAAGCTTGGCAGCAACATTCGCGCGTCCGCAGATGCGGCCGCGAGTGCGGAAACACCACCCAAAGCAAAGACCCGCCGACTTGTACGATACGACATGGCAGCCCCTCTCAGAACTTGCCGCGGAGCATCTGCACGATGGCGGAGAAATCCTTGTTGGCGTGGCCGCGCTGCACGAACTCGCCGTAGAGCGCCTCCGCCGCGCCGCCGAGCGGCGTGGCCGCGCCAGACGACTCCGCCGCATCCTGCGCCAACTTGAGATCCTTGAGCATCATGGCGGCGGCAAAACCGCCTTCGTAGTCGCGGTTTGACGGGGCCGCCGGCACGGGGCCGGGCCACGGACAGTAAGAAGTGAGCGACCAGCATTGCCCGGACGCCTTCGAGGCGATGTCGAAAAATTTCTGCGCGTCCAGCCCAAGACGTTCAGCCAGCACGAACGCCTCACTGGTGGCGATCATGGAGATGCCCAGGAGCATGTTGTTGCAGATCTTCGCCGCCTGCCCCGCGCCGCTCGATCCCGCGTGAATGATCGCCTTCGCCATCGGCTTCAGTGCTTCCTCGAAATCGGCGAAGTCCTGCTCGCGGCACCCGACCATGAAGGTGAGCGTGCCTCCGGAAGCGGCCGCCGTGCCACCCGACACCGGCGCGTCGGCGGCGCGAAATCCCTGCATGGAGGCATCACGCGCAACGGTACGCGCCGAGTCCACATCGATGGTGGAACAATCGATGAGCAACGCGTCCTTGCGCGCATTCGGCAGGATCGACTCCAGGTACACTTGGCTCACGTGCTGGCCCGCCGGCAACATCGTGATAACGATGTCGGCGTCCTTGACCGCATCGCCCGCCGACGCCGCGCCCGTCATCCCCTGCTCTTTCGCGCGCGCTATCGCTTCAGCGTTCAAATCGAAAGCCACGACTTCGCGCCCGGCCTTGGCCTGATTGGCGGCCATGCCCGAGCCCATATTGCCAAGGCCGATGAATGCGACGCGGGTCATGATTGCTCCTTGTTCACGCCCGCTCTAGGCGCATCGGAGAGCGCGGACAAGCGTCAACCAGCAGGTACGAGTCGCCCGCTAATCTCGCCATCCGGAACGGCGTCAGTGTGGATGTTCAAGTAGACGAAATCGGAGCCCAATGCGGCCACGAACTGATCGAAACTCAGCGTCGAGCCAACACGCCCGGCGCCTTCAGCGTACGCGGTCACCAAAGCGTTGAGACGAAACCCATCGGGCGTCTCGGTATAGGTCGCACCGTACGGGAACGGCAAGAGCAGCGAGATGTCGCCATTTGCAGCGTACAAGTGCAGGTGCACAGGCCCAACACCCATGTGAATGACGTGATCGTAAAGCGCATCGATGCTTATGCCGGAAACCTCCATCTCGACATCGATGCTCTGTGCTGCAACGTCGACGGTTACACGCGCTGTTCCGGTAGCAGCGGAGCCGGTGATCGTCGGCGTCTGATTGCCGTTTAGCGCCGCGCTGAACGCAATGCGCTCGGCATGCGCAGCCGGCGCCAATACCAGGAACGCCGTCGCAACAACTAGTTCTTTAAACATGACCCCTCCGCTGTGGAGGTGAATGGTGCTCGAGGCGCTCTGTGCGCGTCCATCGCGATGCGACCAGCGACCTGATCAACTCTACGTGAGGCGTCTCAAAGCGGCGTCCACTCTTCACCCGCTGGCAGCGCCGCGAAAATTTCATCCAGCATCGCCTCGGTGACGCCAGCCAGAGTCGCGGGATCCCATTTCGGCTGGTTGTCCTTATCGACGATCAGCGCGCGCACGCCTTCGATGAAGTCGTGCCGCTTCGAAACACGACAAGCGACGCGATACTCCTGCCGCATCTCATCGGCAAAGCTTTCCATGCTGGCGCCTTCGCGCAGCTGGCGAAACGTGACTTTCAGCGTTTGCGGCGACTTGGTCGCCAGCGTCACAGCCTGCGCCTTCGCCCACTCAGAACCGTCCGCTTCCAGCGCGGAGGCGATGGCCTCGACGCTTTCCAGCACGAAAATGCGACCAATGCGCTCGATATTTTCCGGCGTGAGTTCCTTTGGCTTGCCGGCGCTTTCAGCGAGTGCATCGAGACCGCTCGCGAGCGCGCGCTCGGCGTCGTGCGTCTGCGTGGCGCCGGCGATCTGCGCGCAAGCCGCCGCGAGAATTTCGGTGGGCATGTAGTGCGTGGCGATGCCGGCGATGAGGCAGTCCGCGGCCTTCAAGCGCGCGCCGGTAAGCGCCAGCCACATGCCGATTTGCCCCGGTTTGCGCGGCAAATACCAGCCGCCGCCGACATCGGGAAACAAGCCGATGCCTGTTTCCGGCATGGCGTAGGTCGTGTTCTCGGTGGCGATACGAAACTTCGCCGGCATGGAAATGCCAACACCGCCGCCCATGGTGACGCCATCCATGATCGCGATCACGGGCTTTGGATAGGTGAAGAGCAAATGGTTCAGCCGATATTCGGTGAAGAAGAATTCGCGCGCCTCGCGGCCATCGCCCTTGCCTGACTCCTGGATCATACGAATGTCGCCGCCGGCGCAGAAGCCGCGCGTGCCCGGCGCGTGATCGATCAGAACCGCCTTGATCTCCGGATCGTCACGGTACGCCAGCAACGCCTGGATCATGTTCGCGCACATGTGCGTGTTGAGCGCGTGCAGCGCTGTAGGACGGTTCAACGTGACGTGGCCGAGCCCGTTGGCGGCGGTGGTGAGGATGTCGCTCATAGGTCCCTCTTAGCGCGTCTTGCTCAGGCGACAGTATAGAAATTCCGAAGCACCCAGAACCATTGAAAGGCTACCATGCCGAGTGCGTACACGGCATGATAACGCGGGCTGTTCAACAACGCTGCGGCGAACGCGCCCGCAATGATGGTCAAGGTGGCGATGGTGTAAACCGGACCGAGGCTGACAAAATAGTCCATGCCCTTGAGCAGCGTGTCGATCAGG
>CAYRHK010000151.1:0-6028 GCA_964423825.1 uncultured Terricaulis sp.
GCGAAAATCCGCAGCGACGCGCCATTCGACAAGGTCTGCTACATCGGCTGCGGTGTGACCACCGGCGTGGGCGCGGTGGTGAACACCGCGAAGGTTGAGCCTGGCGCCAACGCCATTGTCTTCGGGCTTGGCGGCATCGGCTTGAACGTGTTGCAGGGCCTCAAGATGGTCGGCGCCAACATGATTGTCGGTGTCGATATCAATCCCAAGCGCGAAGAATGGGGCCGCAAGTTCGGCGCTACACATTTCGTCAACCCGAAAAACGTCAGCGGCGATCTGGTTGCGCACTTGGTCGAACTCACCGGCGGCGGCGCCGATTACACGTTCGACTGCACCGGCAACACCCAGGTCATGCGACAGGCGCTCGAAGCCTGCCATCGCGGCTGGGGCGAGAGCATCATCATCGGCGTTGCCGAATCGGGCAAGGAGATCGCGACGCGCCCATTTCAGCTCGTTACCGGGCGGGTCTGGAAGGGAACAGCCTTTGGCGGCGCGCGCGGCCGCACAGACGTTCCAAAAATAGTCGACTGGTACATGGACAAGAAGATCCAGATCGATCCGATGATCACCCACACCATGCCGTTGGAGCGCATCAACGATGCGTTCGATCTGATGCACAAAGGGGAGAGCATCAGAAGCGTTGTGGTTTTCTGATGCTCAGAGCGCTGGTCATCTGCGCGATCTTTTGTGCGGTGGCGGTGGAAGCGCACGCGCAGCCGACAGCCCCGACAACTACGTCTCTCTATGTCAACGAGGGCTATGATCCAGAGGCGCAACCGGAGGCGGACTTGGCGCGCGCCGTTCAGCGGGCAACCGCCGAGGGCAAGCGCATCCTCGTTGTCGTAGGCGGCGATTGGTGTGTGTGGTGCCATATTTTGGATCGCTTCCTCGCCAGCGATCACGAGGTCGGGGCAGCGTTTGCGGCGTCGTTCATAATACTCAAGGTCAATTGGAGTCCCGAAAACGAAAACGCCGCGTTTCTGAGAAGATTTCCGGAATCCACTGGCTACCCAGACTTTTTCATCTTGGACGCGCAGGGAGGGTTCATGGCCCATCAACGTACCGATGTTCTGGAGCGCGATCGCAGCTATGATCGCGCGAGGATGATTGCTTTCGCGCGCAGATGGCGGCCAGTATGAGCGCCTGGAGCTGTTTTGGACCCGCCGCTGGCCGCGGCCGCAACCGCCCGATTATGGATACGACAATGCGTAGTCTCATCGTCTCGTTCGCCGTGTTTGCAGCTTTGTCCCCGGCCGCCGCCCAGACCGTCACCGAAACCTGCGGCGTGTTTGTCGCCGAGCCGGGGCAGGAGGCGACGTACGTGCTGCTTCTCGACTACTCGATTACCAACGCAGAGCTCCCGTTGACCGCACCGGGCGGTCAACAGAACGTCACGGGCGTCATTTGCGACCGCCTGGCGCTGGAGTTGCGGCCTCAGGATCATCGCGTCCTGACCGATCTCCGGGTCCCTTTCTATGTGCGCAGCGGCATACGTATGGCGGCGCTCGAAGCGCCCGAGGGCCAGTTCCGCATCCGATTCCTGCGTGGGGAGCCTTCGGAGGCGGAGCGCAGCCAACTGGCGGAGGCGCTTGACCGCGCCGCGGACGACGTTGAGGCCAGATCTGCCTCCAGCCCTGGGCGCTGAGGCGTACGGTGCGCTCGTAAGTTGCCGCAAGCGCGACGAACGCCTATGCCACCGTCACGAAACGAGAGGCGCCAAGGATTATGAGGCGAGGGATCGCGAGGACAGCGTTCATCGCAGCAGCGTTGCTGCTGTCGGCTCCTGCGCGGGCGCAAGAATCGCCGCCGCCTCCGCCCGGGGGAGAGCTTTGCGGCGTCATAAGCCAATCGGGAACGGGTACCAGTGCGTATACGCCAGTTCCGGGCTACTCCGTGCTTTATGCGGCCGCACCGTTGCTGCCGCCGCCGGGACAGTCCGATATTGACGCAATCGTTTGCATCCGCGCCGCCATCTATCTTGGCCCCGTCGATCATCGTGTGCTGACTGATCTCCGCGTGCCGTTTTTTATTCGCGATGGCGAGCGCATGGCGGTGCTCGAGTTGGCGGATGACGGATTGCGTCTGCGCTTCACGCGCGGCGAACCGACTCCCGAGGAGCGCGCTGCTTTAGCGCAAGCGATTGATCGCGCCCACGCCGAACTGCGCGGCGCTCGCTAGCGCCCAAATGCGGCCCGTCTGGGCGTGCGCAATTTTGGGCGATAGATTGACGCAAACCATAGGCAGCCAGTGAGCAATCCGAGTGCGCCAATCACCGCGCCCGCCAGCGGGAAGCCCGAAAGGCGGCTGAACGCCAGAAAGAAGAAGCAGACAACCGCGCACGCCAGCGCCGCCAAGGCGCCGAGCCGTAGCAGAGCGGAGTTGCGGCGCACGCCATACCAGAACGACCCGGCGCTGAATGCGCCCAACGCGACCACGTAACTCCAGTTTTCCGCGTCGGCGAAGCTTGGCGTCGTCATGTCCTCGTGGTGTAGCCGGCGCGCGGTGAGGATCAGGAACGCGAGGAGGTGGGCGCCGCTGAGCGCAAGCCCGGCGCGCTGCAACCAGTACGCTGATGGAGCTTGGCGCATGTCTGCAGCGAGGGCGCTTAGCCACGCCGCTAGCGCGTACAATGACAACCCAGCAATCGCCGCGAGTGGCTGCGCAAGCGTCGCCGGGCGCAATCCCCACCAAGGACTGAAAACAACGAGCAGGCCTGCCGCAGTCGTCGTGAGGCCAACCCAGATGAGCGCCATGGCTATCGCGCCCACGTCTCGAGCAATGGCGCGCCGGCGCATGGACCAAACACAGAGCGCAAGGCCGAGCGGCCAAATCGTGTGCATCAGCGGTTCAGCGCCTGCGAGTGCGCCGACAACCAAGCCGTGGATGGCCCCATGGCCCGCGCTCCAGCAAAAGGCGAGAGCGCACAGCAACGCCGCGCGATGCACCGCGTTCGATCCCAGCGCTCGCTCCGCCGCCAAGAAATAAGCCGCCGCCGCGGCGCCAGCTTGTAGGACCGCGGCGGCGGCATATGTGGACACCGGCGCGGCAGCTCCCCACCAGGGATTGGCGACACCGAGAAGAAGCATTGCCGCTAGCGCCAGCGCGGCCCAGGTCGCGGCGCGTGCGAAGCGTTGCAGTCCCCGCCTATGACGCGAGAGCCATGTCAGAGCGATAGCGCCGAACAGCGCGAGCAGTGCATACAAAGCGGCCTCGACGGGCATCATCGCGCCCTGGTCGAGCACCTCGCCCCGGAAGGTGCGTCTGATCTCGAGCACCGCCCAGATCAATGCCAGGCAGCCGCTCGCGGCTCTACAGAGGTCCTCTGCCCACCGCGTGCGTTGTTTGAGCTGTGAAGCCGGAACCAATGCCAGCACCGCTGGCGCAGCAAAACTCAGCAGCAATGAATTGAGCAGCGGGACGCCTTGCACGGGCGTTGGGTCCACCCCCCACCACGGATTGAGAACCAGGCCCGAGCCGACAAGCGCGAGCGCCAGCCCGGCCAAAATGAGGACTTCCCCGCTCCAGCGCGCGACGAGCCCCTCGCCCGGAGCGCCTCGTACGACAATGGCGACGCCGGCGCCGAGAAGAAGCAGGGCCCGCAACGCGTTGTGCGCCAACGCGTCGAGCCCCGCTGCCTTCGCCGCCCAACTCAGCGCCGAAAACAGAACCACCAGCACCATCGCGCCGGCGACGCCGATGAGCCACTCCCGGTGTATGCGCTGCGTCCTGAGCGTCGTTGAACAATACCCGATGAGAACAGCGCCGAATGCCGACCCCATCTGCGAGAACCAGCCATCGCCCGCGTGTGACAGAGCGCTTGCCAAGGCCAGCAGGGCGGCGCCAACGGCGGCGTAACCCAAACCGCGCCAGCCAAGGCGCGCGGCCGCGAACCCCCACGCGCTTGCCAAGATCGCGTGTCCGAGCGGGCGTGCGGCCTCCGCAAGCGCTGACTCCAACGCGAGCGCCGCAAGCGCTGCACTGCCCAAGAGCCAAAAATCGACTCCCCGGTCATTGGTTGGATCAGCCACGCCTTTCGAAGTCGCCCAAGCGCCAGCGCCAAGTAGGCTGCTTCCAAGCGTCAGCGTGCCCCACGCGGCGGCGCTGTGCCAGTCGGGGCGCGTTGTCGCCGCCATAAGGACGAGTAGCCCCGCGCCGACAGCGCCGAACCCAGCGATGGACTTACGCGATTGGTGATGTGGTCGCGCGAGGCACGTCGCGGCCACAATTCCTAACGCTGAAAGCAACGCAAACAGATAGAAGTCGCCGCCAACCGGCAAGGGAAAGCGGGCGCGAAGATAAGCCAATGCGCCGACCAGCAGACCGAGCACTGCGGCCGTTAGGGCCGCCGCCGCCGCCAGGCGCGTCCGAACCAAAGTCGCAGCAAGCGCGACCAAAGCGATGCCGAACAGCGCTGGGTGGGCTGTAGCGCCAAGCGGCGCTTGTGACGCGCTCATCCACGCCAATAGTGCGAGCGCACTGCTTACGGCGACGCTGATCCCCGGCGCACGTGAAGCGACGGTGTTCCAGGTCGAGCGCTGCTTTTCGCGCGCCTGAATGCCCGCGGCGGCGCCGCCAAGTACGCCGACGCCGAGCATCACAAGCGCATCAGCAGGGGCGTCCTCGATGATCGCTGCGGCAAACGCCCATAGCAAGCCGGCAAAAGTCGCGAACATCGCCCCGGCGAAGCGCCGCCACAGACAAATCCCGAACGCCGCTATCGCCACGACGCAACACAACAGCGTCGTCGCACGCGAAGGTGCTGCCCCGAAGATCGCGGGACCGGCCAAGACGGCGAATGCGACCGCACTGGAGATCGCCTCCATGCCGTGCTGACGCCAGAGCTGCTGGGCGGTAACAGCAGTAAGGGGCCATCGCAGCTCATTGATGCGCGGCCGGCTAGTCTCAAGCCCGTCATTGGCGGCTTCGGGCAAGGGGGTGTCGAGCAGGAGCGGCTCGCGCGGATCGGGTGGTGCGATTTGGGTCAACAGCAGCGGCTCACGGTCCTCTCGGGACGGGGGTGTTTCGCACCCACGTTCCTCGCTGCGCGCGCGAGTCGCAAGGCGCTGCTCCAAAGTCGCGAGCCGTTTCCCAAGGCGCATGCTGGCGCGCGCTTGGGCCGCCACCGCCAGCAACAGCACCATCACCACCATCCAGAGCAAGGTGCGGCCTCCCAGCGGCAACAATTTCCATCAATAGCACGCCTGCAAGCCTCTGCGTCGTCACCGCGCGTGTGTTCGTCGCGAGCGGCTAGACAATTGCTGACGACCCTCTAGGCAGCTGCCCATGATGCGAGCGCTGCGTTTGGGGCTGCGCCAGCACGAACTCCTCGACAGCGTCAACGGTCTCTTGCCCGAGCCCGATCGCCTCGTGGTTTCGACCATGCAAGGTCGTTTGCTCGCGATCGACTACGAGACCCGGGAGATCATGGTGCTGGCCGAAGGTCTGGGTGATGCCGACGGGGTCGCCGCGCTCGGAGACGGGCGCTATCTGGTGAGCGAGTGGCCAGGACTGGTGCATTCGGCGTCGATGTATGGGACCCACGATACCATCCTCGATACTCGTGAAGAGGCCATACTCATGAACGACTTCTTGCTCGTCGGGGACCGCCTCTTTGTGCCCCACTGGGAGCCCGGCGCCCTCTCGGCATACCGGGTCAGCGAAACCCGCTAGCCCCGCTTGCGCGGCGCAAATGGCGGAGTAGGTTGGCGCCCCACTTCGGGAGGGCGTATTGAAGCCGACGGACATCCAAAATCCGGATTACTTTCATAAGGTCGTGGACTGCCAGTGGGCATGTCCCGCGCACACGCCTGTCCCCGAGTACATCCGCCTAATCTCAGAGGGGAAGTACACGGAATCCTTCCTGATCAATTGGAAGTCGAACGTGTTCCCGGGCATTCTCGGGCGCACCTGCGACCGCCCTTGCGAGCCGGCGTGCCGGCGCGGCCGCGTCGAGGAGGAGCCAGTTGCCATTTGCCGCCTGAAGCGCGAGGCCGCCGACAACAAGCAGGCTGGCGTCGAAGCGCTGATG
>CAYRHK010000152.1:0-5996 GCA_964423825.1 uncultured Terricaulis sp.
AGCACTACGTTGACATCGTAGGGGTCACAGGTTCGATCCCTGTCGCGCCCACCATTCACTTCTTCGATTGCGTGCTCGTGGCATCGCGTCCCTTCAATCTGCAAGTGAGGGCGATCGCGTATGGCGCGTGATGGTTTGGCGCGGGCCGCGTGTGTCCCGCTGGGCGCGCTTGTGCGGCAGAGCGGGCGCGCTTGCGCTGGCGGCGCCGGCGCGTCAGGGTGCCGGCGCCGATGCGAGGAGGCACGTATGGCGCGCAGTCTCAACGATCATCTGTTTGGGCAAGGGCCGAAACGGGTGCTGGCGATCGACGGCGGCGGGGCGCGCGGCATCTTGGCGTGCGGCATCTTGAAGGGGGTAGAGAACCGCCTCAAAGCGCGATTGCCGCTCAATCAGCGCGCCGACTTTCGGCTGCATCACTACTACGATTTGATCGGCGGCACCTCGACTGGCTCCATTCTCGCTGCGGGTCTCGCCATCGGGTTGTCGGTCGACGATCTCAAGCAACTCTATTTGTCGCTCTGCCCGAAGATATTCGCGCCAACGAAAGTCAAGGGCGTGAAGAAGCCGCGCTTCGACGCCAAGAAGTTGGCGAGCGAACTGGATCGCGTGCTGCGGGAGCGCGATGGGCGCGCATTGCCGCTCGATCTCACGGGAAAGCCGGCGGAGGGCAATCTGATCTCACTGGGATCGACGGCGCTGCACACCGGGTTTGCGGTGTTCGCCAAGCGCATCAACAAGGGCTCGGCCTGGACGCTCACCAACAATCCGCGTTGGCGCTATTTCGATGACGCGGCAGGGCGCGAGTACGCGAAGCGCATGGGGATCGAATTCTATCCCGCCGAACCGAACTCCTCCTTCGCGATCGCGCGGCTGGTGCAAGCCAGCGCCGCGGCGCCAACCTATTTCGAAACCGTGGGCATGGATGTTGAGGCGGCGGACCGTGAAGGCAGTCGCGGCATCCAGATCAAGGATGTCGACAAGGACGCGGTGTTCGTCGACGGCGCGCTGAGCGGGCGCAACACGCCCGCGCTGCAAATGCTGTTCATGGCGAACCATCCCGCGTTCGGGTTCGAGTGGAAAACCGGGGAAGATAAGCTTCTGCTCACGTCGGTCGGGACCGGTTGGTGGCGGCCGGTGGTGACGGAGGAGACGGTTTCACTCAATCCGTTCCATAGCCAGGCGCGGGAGGCGTTTCGCGCGGTCGACACGCTCCAGACCCTCATTCACGATAGCTCCTTGCATGCGCTAACGATGTTGCAGGCGATGTCGCGCCACCCCCAGCAGCCGGAGAAGCGCTGGACCATCGATGGCGAAGTTGATCGGCTGACAGTGGAGGATGGCGCGCCGTACCTGTTGACCGGCGAGCCGCTGTTGCGATTCCGCCGTCTCGATGTGCGTCTGGACGACCAATCGTTGCACACGCTGTTTGGTCGATCGCTGGACACTGAGGCGGCCGCGGAAGGTCTCAACGTCAAGATCGCGGACCGCGAAGATCAGAAGCGGTTTGAGGCGCGCGCCAAGGCGTGGTCGCAGTCGGTGCTGACCATGCGGTTGCGGGAGCTGGCTGAGAGCGACAGCAACCTTCTGCAATTGCTGTATCGGATTGGCCAAAGATACGGTGAAAACGCCATCGATGACGACGATTTCCCAACCGGGTTCGATCCGCCGGGCATGGGCAATCCTGATGGCGGCGATACCGCAAGCGTGCGCGGCTGAGCGTATTCGCTTCGGCGCGCGCCTTGCGCCTACATCCGTTCAATCTTGGACATGAAGATGCTGCGGGCCTGATCGAGCGGTATCGCAAGCGAGTCGCGCAGATGGGTGACGACATCGGGTTCTTGGCCGCCCAATTCGCGGTCAACGACCGCGAGCTCGCAGGCCAATTCGTAGATGCCAACCCGATATTGCGCGGGTACGGACTGCGCCCATTCGGAGACCAGCTGCTTCCATGGCGTCGCGCTCAGGCGCGTCTTCACGTTGTGCAGCATCGGGTTGAAGTCGGCGGGGGGCACGTCGCGAAACAGCGGGTGGCGGTCCTGGGCCGTTTTCCACCAGGAGAATTCGTCCTGCGTGAATTTGCCGTCGGCCATAATGGTAGCCATCAGGATGCCGATGCCGGCTTCGACGAAGGCGCGTTGCTCGGGTGTGGGGCCTGACATGGGGCGCAGCTCCTTGGGTGTTGGAGAGCGCCCTATAGCAGGCTCGCTACCATGCGTCTCGCCTTATCCGGGAATTTCGTTCCGCTGCGGGCGATTGCCGCCACCGCCGCCGCCTGTGGGGCCGGAAGGTCGAATCGTGCGGCGTAGACGTGCGTTTTCTTCTTCGAGATCGTCGATCTGCTCAAGCAGCGGCGGAATCAGCAAGGGCGCCGAAACTTCGCGCGTCTGGCGCATGAGTTCTGTGTCCGCGACAAGCTCGTCGCCGAACTCGACGATCTGCCTCGCGCCGGTATCGATGCGTTGTTCCGCCTCGATTTGATCCTCGTATCCGCCCTCGCCATAGATGGAGTTGGAGAGCACGCCGATCGCCAAGACCGCGATGCCCAGTGCGACCAGCATCACGACGATGAGCAACAGACTCGCGAGTGCGCGTGTCGCCCTGGTCGCTGCGTTGACTTCAGGCGGAGGCGCGACCACTAGCACCGGTTGACCTTTATCGTCGCTGCCCCAGCCCGTGAATGAGCCGCCATCTTGCCTCGACATGGTGTTTAACCCCTAGCGTCTGGTTTCTGGCCGGCGCGGCGAATAAGTGTCGCGGAGGCGGTTGTTGGCTGCGCGGTCTTCCTGAAGCCTCGCCAGCTGCGGCGGTCGCACCGGCGCCGGCCCCGGATCGCGCCGCGTGCGCGCGATCTCGCGGTTCTGCGCGGCGAGATCGTTCTTGTACTTCATGATGCCGTCGACGCGATCGGTGAGCTCGCGCTCATAAGCAAGTTGCGCCTTGTAGCCGTCGTCACCCTCGATAGCGTTGTACAAATAGAGGATGGCCGCGACTGCGATCGCCATCGCCACCAGCATGGTGACGATCAGCATGATGCTGGCGACTGTGCGCGTGGCGGCGCCGGGGCCATCGGCCGCGGGCGGGGCGGCGTAGACCACCATGGGCGCGCCTCTGCTTTCGCCCCATCCGGATTGGGGGACGCCTGATCGGCCCGAGAAGGATTCATCGTTCGACATGCTTCACCCTTCGGTTCGCTCAGCGGCCGGGCCGGCAGCGGTCATATCCAAGATCGACGAAGAATTGCCGTGGGCCCGGCGAGGGCGGAAATGGATCGGATCCGCCCAAGCCGCCGCAGTAGAGCGCGACCCGTTCGCCATAGGCCAGCAACTCTCGAACGCTGACGCTGCCTTCCAGAGGACTTTCATTGTTGCGCTCCAACCAATTTGTGCCGCGCTGAAAAGCGCGCAGGGCGCGTGACAGGTCGTCTTGCTGGTTGGTGCCCGTCTTTCTGTAGGCTTCGCGCAGGTAGAAGATGCCTTCGTACACCAGCGCCAGCGCGTAGTCGGGGCGGCGCTCGTCGGCTTCACATACGGCGAGCCCCTGCTCGCCGGTCAGGCGGAACATGATGCGCGAGAGGCATGCTTGCAGCCGGTACTCGTGGTTGTCGCGGTCGCCGTCATAGGCACGGTCGGCGAAGCGCACAGCCTGTTGGCCGTTGCCTGTGCGGCTCGATCGCCACTGGTCGGTCTGGATGCTGCTCAGAACATAGTTGGCGGCGGCTTGGTTGGGCGCATCGCCTTGCAGGGCAATGAGCAGGTCGTCCTCGGCACCGCGGCGTTCGCCGAGATAGTAGCGCACCTGGCCGCGGAGCAGATAGGCTTCGCGGTTGCGATCGTCTTGGCCCACCGCTTGGTCAAGGGTGGCGCTGGCGGCGCGGAGATCGTCGGGGCGGCCGCGCGCATTCACGACCGGTTCATTGCGCAAATAGGTCTGAGCGATTTCGACATAAACGCGGGAACGCTCGCCGGCAGTCGGCAAGGCGCCGACAGTGGCTAGGAAATTGGTGCGCGCGTCCGTCCAGCTGCCTGCCGCCGCCTCTGCGCGGGCTAGCGCCAGGCGATTGCGCACGCCGCCCCCGGCGCCGCGACGCAGATACGGCAAAGCTGCTTCCACATCGCGATCGCGGGGCGCGCTCGCTTGGATCGCGCAGCCCATGCCCCAATTGCCGTCGGCAGAGTTGGGGTCGCGGTTAAGCGCTTCCTGGAAGGCGTTGCGGGCGTTGTAGAGCGCCGATGAAGAAAGGCCTGGATTTCTGTTGCAGACGATGCCCCCGCCGTCGCTGGCGGCGCCCAATCCCGCCGACCACAAATGCGCCGTCCCCAACTGAACGAAGATGCGACTTACATCGACGCCTGGAACCCGCCAGTTGGCGGCGCGCGCTGCATCGCTGGCGCGCGAATAGAAGCGGATGGCGCGCTGTGCGTTTTCGTTGCTGGGCGCACCTTGCGCGCCGATGGCTTCGGCGCCGAGTTGCAGCGCCAACTCAATCAAGGCGCGACGTCCCTGCGCGACAACCGGGGCGTCGCGATCGCGGAAGTAGTCGTCTCCGTTTGCGAAGATGGACAGGTCTTCAAAGGCCGCTTCATATCCCGCTGGTGAGCGCAGCAGAATCATGGCGCGCTCGTACTTCACGGCAGGACCGTCGCTGCCGACCGCATTCAACTGCCTGAAGGCTTCCGCGAAATCGCCGCGTATTTGGTAGGCGCGCGACAGCTCGATATAGGATTCATCAACCCAGAATTCGAAGTTGCGGCCGAAGTCGGGGAACAAGTTGGCGGCGATGCCAAGATTGCGGATCGCTTCCTCGTGGTTTCCCAAGAGGCGGTAGGCTTTGCCTGCGTAGAATCGCGCCATGGGCATGGCGGCGCCGCTCGCGGTGGTCGCAGCGCGCACGCAATTGTCGGCCGTGAGTTGGAGATCGCCAGGCGTTTGCTGCTCAAGCGGTGTGGCGCCGCGCGAGAGGTTCGGACGGCCGCAATCGCGCACGCTCAGCGGCGCCGCTTCGGCGGCGGCCCCAAAAAGGGAAAGCACGCAGGCTGCCGCGGCGACCAAGCGGGCAAATTCAGATTTCCGGTGACGGCGCCAATTCATGAGACCCCCCGGCAAGACCCCCCTCGCCTCTTAGTTAACAATCGATAACGCAGAACCGACGCCGGGGAAAGCGCTCCAGGGGCGAAACCCGGCGAGTGCGTGACCCAAGCCACGCTCGCAATAAGGGAAAAGCGGCGCGACGCCGCTCTGGTCAGGCGCTAGGAGGGCGTTATTCTGTATCGGTTCCATGACCCAACGCGAAACGCCGATCGAGATTTTTAAGCGCGCACTGGCGCAATCCACGCGTGCGCTCGCGGGTGCGGAAGAATTGGAGGTTTCGTTCGGCTCGGAGGGGCCGCGGCTAAGTCCGGGGCGTATCGTGCTCCCGCACCCCTCGCGCACGTTGGGCGGCGCTGAGGCCGAAAGGATTCGGGGGCAGGCCGATGCGCTGGCGCTTCGCTTGGCTCACCACGATGCGGCAGCGCATGGGCGGTTGCGTCCTGACAACGCCGATGCGCGCGCGGTGTTCGATGTCGTCGAGGACATGCGCGTGCAGTCGCTTGGCGCCAACGCCATGAAGGGCGTTGCCAACAATCTTACAGCTGCGCTGACGGATGCACTCGAACGAAGGGGCGTTGCGCGGCTTAGTGAGCGTGCGAGCGCATCATTGCCGGACGCGGTCGCGCTGATGGTGCGCGAACGCCTTACCGGTTCGCCGCCTCCCGCCAATGCCAAGGCGTTGGTTGACGCTTGGCGCAGTGACATCGAGCGCGACGCCGGCGCGACGCTTGATCGATTGCCGCGGGCAGCGGGCGATCAGGAACAGTTCGCGCGCTTGCTCCGCGAGGTGATCAGTGATCTGGGCCTGGGTGAAGCGCTTGGGCCTGACGAAACGAGCGACGACGCGAGCAACCAGCAGGACGAGCCGCCGCCGCCGCAAGCAAGCGACAGCGAGGGCCAGGACGACG
>CAYRHK010000153.1:0-5990 GCA_964423825.1 uncultured Terricaulis sp.
GCACGTCGAACAACGCCGGCGGCGAAGACTTCGCGACGGTCGACCTGCGCGGCCTCGGCGCCAATCGCACCCTGGTGCTGATCAACGGCGAACGCGTTCCGGCATCGTCCACCACGGGCGTGGTCGACTTGAACACGATCCCCGCCTCGCTGATTTCGCGGATCGAAGTTGTGACCGGCGGCGCTTCGGCGGTGTACGGTTCTGACGCGCTCGCGGGCGTCGTCAACTTCGTGCTGAAGGATGACTATGAAGGCGCGGAAGTCACGATGACTTACGGCGCTGAACTCGAAACCGGCAACGCGCAAGAATTTGAAATCAACGGCTTGGTTGGCGGCAACTTCGCCAATGGCCGCGGCAACATGACGGCCTACGGCTCGTACTACGATCGTAACGGCGTGTTCCAAAGCGAGTACGACTACTCGCGCGTTTCGGCGGCGGTCTGCTACAATGGCTCGATCGGCGGCCAAGCCTCCTACTTCGTGTGCGACACTGCTGCTGAGGCGGTGGGGAACCTGATCACGTTCTCAGGTGGTTCCGGCACGCCGCCTTGGGGCTGGATCGCCAACAGCGCGTCGAACCCGTTCAACGCCGCGACGGTCAACGGCAACCCGCTGACGGCGCCGAACTTTGCCAGCTACGACCATGACTGCAACCCGGCGACCGCAAACATCGCCTGGGCGGCGACGCGCAACCTGTCGTTCAACGACGCGGGTCAACTGACGCCGCGCTACACGAGCGGCGCCTGCGGCGTTCCGGATCGTGCGGCGGGATCGTCGCGCTACAACTTCGCGCCGGACAACTACATCGTTCTGCCGGCCGAGCGTATCGCGCTGACCACCAGCGGCCACTACGACTTCGAGAACGATGTCCGCTTCAACGTTCTGATCAACTACATCAACAGCCGGACCACGATCCAGCTGGCGCCGACGCCGGCCACTGGTTTGACCGTTACGTTGACGCCGAACATGCGCAACCTGATCCAGGCCAACTCGCCTGATCTGTGGGTCGCCTTGCAAAGCCGGACCAACCCGTACGCGCCGTTCACCATGGACCGTCGTATGACTGAAGTTGGCGCGCGCGTCGGCTTCTTCGAGAACAACGCGTTCTTCATCTTGACGGGGCTTGAAGGCTCGGTCGGCGACAATTGGGATTGGAGCTTGACCGCGAGCTACGGCCAAGTGTTGTTCAACACGCGGTCCCTGAACAGCGTCAACAAGACGGCGCTGAACCAGGGCTTGGCGGGTTGCCAAAGCTTGACGCCTGGTCTCGACGGGATCCTGAACACGGCTGACGACGGCGGCAACGCTCTGGGCGTCAACGCGCTTCCGGGCTGCGTCCCGCTCGATCTGTTCGGACCGAACACGCTCGATCCGACCATGCAATCGTTCATTCGCGTGAACACGTTCACTGACGTGACGGTCGAGGAAAACCGGATCGGCGGCTTCGTCCGCGGCGATCTGTTCGAGCTGCCTGCCGGCCCTGTCGGCACGGTGTTCGGCTTCGAGTATCGCGACAGCTACGTTCAGCAAGCGAACGACAACGAGCAACGGACCGGCAACATCTTCGGCTTCAACGCCATCCAAGACGTTCAAGGTTCGATCGACGTGTACGAACTGTACACCGAAGCGCTGGTTCCGATCCTCAGCGAAGTCGCTTTCGCCCACTATCTGGGCCTGGAAGCCGGCTTCCGCTGGTCGAACTACTCCAGCGCCGGCAACGTCCAGTCTTACAAAGTGGGCCTGGAGTGGGCGCCGACCGACTGGCTGCGTTTCCGCGCGGTCCAGAACGAGGCGACCCGTGCGCCGAGCGCGATCGAGTTGTTCCAGGCGGGCGACCAAGGGTTCCCGACCTACGTCGATCCGTGCCGTGACGTGAACGCGGACGGCACGCCGGAAGGCTCGGGTTCCACGATCGGCGCGGCGCCGACGCAAGCTGAGTGCGTCGCTGCGGGCGTTCCGATCGGTCTCTATCCGGGCTACGTCGCGAACAACACGCAGGTCGAGGCGTTCGCGTTCGGCAACCCGAACCTGAGCACTGAAACCGCCGAAACCCTCACCGTTGGGTTCGTTGTTCAGCCGGATTGGTTCCCGGTCGGCGACTTCCGCGCCACGGTCGACTACTACGAGATCGAGATCCAGGACGTTATCGCCGGGTTCGGCGCTCAATACTGGATCAACCAGTGCTATCACGGTCGGAGTGCGTCAGCTTGCGCTCGTATCGCTCGTGACGGCGTTGGCCAGATCGACTTCGTGAACACCAGCGTGGCGAACTCGGGCTTGTTCTCGACCCAGGGCATCGACGTTCAGCTCGAATGGTCGGTTCCGGTCGGTCCTGGCCAGCTGACGATCAGCGAGCTGTACAGCTATCTCGATAGCTTCCAGTTCGATCTGGAGCCGGGCATCCCACCGGCTCCTGGCGAGTTCGCTGGCACCACCAGCGCTGGCATCGGCGGCACGTTCCCGGACTACAAGTCGGTGTTCGCGGCGACCTACAATGTCGGCGATTGGACGTTCTTCGGACGCTGGACGTACCAGCCCGAAGTGAGGAGCTCGAACGGCTTCGCCTCCGCTTTCGGCGGCTCGATCAGCCCGTCGTCGTCCTACGTCGACCTGTCGACGCGCTGGAACGTCACCGACGCGTTCACGCTGACGTTGAACATCGACAACGTCGCGGACGAGTATCCGACGCAAACGCCGGACGGCGTGTTCGGCGGCCAAGGCAACGTCGACCCGCAGATCTACCGCGTGCTGGGTCGTTCGTTCGCGATCTCCGGTCGCTATCGCTTCTAAGAGCGAGAAACCCTTTAGAGCCTTCTTGCGGCGGGTCCCTCGGGACCCGCCGCTTTCTTTTGTGGCCCAACAACGCGAGCGTCGCGTGCCTGTGGTCACGCCTCGGGCTGTTAGGCCTCAGCCTTGCCCCAGTTCGGCCACGCGAAGTGGTGTAACGCTCAAGCCATGAAACAGGGCTACATCACCGGCGTGGGCGCCTTTCTGCCGGGTGCGCCGGTCAGCAACGACCGCATCGAGGATCACCTCGGCCGCATCGTCGGTAGAGACTCGCTCTTCGGCAGGAAGGCGCTGCGCTGGAACGGCGTGGAAAGCCGCCACTACGCGATGGCGCCGGATGGCGCGGTTTTGCACACCAATGCCCAGATGTGCGCCCTCGCGGTCGGCCAAGCGCTCGATCGCGCGGGGCTTGGAACGGTGGAACTCGGCATGCTCGCCGCCGCGACCACGCAGGGAGACTATTTGGCGCCGGGCCATGCCGCGGCGGTGCACGCAGAACTCGGCGGCCCGCCCATGGAGATCGCGAGCTTTCAATCCGTGTGCGGATCGTCGCTGATGGCGGCAAAGGCGGCGTGGAACGCGGTGCGCACCGGCGATCACACGGTCGCCGCCGCCTGCGCGGGCGAGTTCTCGTCGCGCTGGTTCCGGCCTGCGTTCTACGAGGGCACGGCGCTGGTTGACGAGAAGGGGCGGCTGCGTCCCGAAGCCGACTTCCTGCGCTTCACGCTCTCTGACGGCGCCGGCGCCATCGTCATCGAGGACCAGCCGCGCCCCGGGGCGCTCAAGATCGACTTCATCGACATCGTCTCGCTCGCGAGCCGCTTCGATCCCTGCATGTGGGCGGGGGCGCCAATCGAGACTCGCACCGACATGAAGACGAGCTGGGCGCACGTGGGGCCGCGCGCCGCGCACGCAGGGGGCGCCATCGCGCTGCTGCAGGACTTCGAGTTGTTGAAGCGCGTTATCCGCGCCTGGATCGGGGTCTATCTTCAAAAGGTCGACGAAAGCCGCATCGTGCCCGCTGAGATCGACCATTGTCTGGTGCATTATTCGGCGAAGTCGCTGCGCGCCGAAATCGTGTCGCTGCTTGAGGACACCGCCGGCATGGTGCCCGAGGAAAAATGGTTCTCGGTGCTGCGCGAGAAGGGCAATGTCGGCTCGGCTTCGATTTGGCTGATGTTGGAGGCGCTGGTGCAGAGCGGGCGCGTGCGGCGCGGGGAGAAGATCCTCTGTGTCGTGCCTGAAAGCGGGCGCGCGCTGGTGGGCTTCATGGTGCTGGAGGCGATATGAACGACGCCGTCGCCGATACGCTGCGCAAACTCACGGTCGTGTTCACCGAGTTTGAAGGCCGCCTGGAACAGACGCCGCTGATCCGCAAGCTCACGCGCGGGCGCTTCGAGCTCGCCGACTACCAGGCGTTTCTCGTACAACTCCGCCAACAGGTGAAGGACGGCGCGCTCTGGATGTCGCGCGCGGCCTCCAACATCGATGAAGCACACTTGGAGCTGCGCTCAACGCTGATGCGCCATGCGGTCACCGAACACCGCGATTTTCGTTTGCTCGAAGCCGATTACGTCGCAACCGGCGGCGACGTCGCCATCATCCGCGCCGGTGAAAAGAATGTTGGCTCGGAGGCGCTCTCGGCGTGGATGTTCCACGAAGCCAGCAAGCCCGACCCGTTCGGCCTCTTGGGCGCGATGTGGATCATCGAAGGCTTGGGTTCGATCAAGGCGCAGGAGTGGGGGCGCAAGGTCAAGGACACGCTTGCACTGCCAGACGAAGCCGTGCGCTTCTTGTTGTACCATGGCGAGAACGACGCCGAGCACATCGAGGAGTTCAAGGCGATGCTTGCGATGGTCTTGCCGGACGAAGTCGTGGCGCGCCGCATCGTGAAAACCGCGCAGGTGACGGCGCGGCTTTACGCCTTGCAGATCGAGGAGATCGCGGCGTGAGCCTCACGATGCTCGATCCCGCGCGCTACGATCCCAAGGATCCAGATCCGTGGCTGGCGCTGGCGCTTGACCAAAGCTTGCCCATCGATCCCGATGCGAAAGCGGCACTTCTGCGCGGCGCGGCGTCGTGGTCGCGGCGCTGGATGTTCAACATTATCCGGCCGTTCGTGTTCCTGTGGTTTCTGTTCGTCAAACTTCTGCGTGGGCTTTCGCCGCACCATCCGAACTTCAACGGCTTGTTGCACAAGACCATCCATTGGGGTTTGAGCGTCTTCGGCTCGCCCGACGCCAATTTCCTGATCCTGCGCCATTTCCATATCGGCACCGAGCTGTTGGCGTTCATGAAAGCCAATGCGGGCGCGGTGAAGATCGAGACGGTGCCGCTGCGGCCGCGCAGCTTGAAGGACCTCGAAGACAACGTCTTCCTTCAGCACGACCTCAACGTCTTCAACTTCATCATCCAGTTGAACATGAGCTTGCGCGAGCAGGGGCGCGATCTTGAGCCAGTCGCACGTCCCGATTTCTCGATGATTACCGACGGCCCATTCGAGATTCCGCCGACTAAGAAGGGTTGGCTCAATTTCGTGGACGTGCAAACGGCGGTGGAAGTGTACACCCCGCTCTACGCGCTGTTGCTGCCGCGCGCGGACTTCATCCGGGCGTCGAACTCGCTGCAATTGGACGAGCCGGTGGCGATTTATATCGGCAAAATCCTTGGCACCGACTATCACCTCTCCTTCATCAAGAACGGCCACCCGCTGGTGGCGCTCTCGACGCTGCAAGCCGGCTATCGCCTGATGATGCACGGGCTCGATTGCGAAGCGTTGCACGGCTGGCTGCGCGTGCTGAAACGCCGCCAGGCGCAAGGCCTCCCCCTCGACCCGCGCAATCCCACGGGGGCGTGAGAGGGCAGTGCTTGACGGTTGAACCCGCCGCCCCTATTAGCTCCGTCTCTCTCGGAACGGCTGCGGACGCCAGCATGGCCCGCCCCGCCGATTGGCTTTGCTTTGGCGCGTCGAGTGGGAGCCCCCAAAGGGCCCGCCGGACGCGCCGTTTGAGTTTGGAACACGGGAAGGGCGCTTTAGCCGTATGCCGACGATTAACCAGCTGATCCGCAAGCCGCGGTCGCCAAACCCGGCGCGCAATAAGTCACCGGCTCTGAAGGCCTGCCCGCAACGGCGCGGGGTCTGCACCCGGGTCTACACCACGACCCCGAAGAAGCCGAACTCGGCGCTCCGCAAGGTCGCCAAGG
>CAYRHK010000154.1:0-5986 GCA_964423825.1 uncultured Terricaulis sp.
GCATGATCCTGTTCATCGCTTCGGAAGTGATGTTCTTCGTCGCGTGGTTCTGGGCGTTCTTCGAACTCGCGATCTTCCACGGCAACCGCGCCGAGTGGGTGGTGCCGACCTGGGATGCGAGCACCGCCGCGGCTTGGGCGAATTGGCCGCCGCCGCACGTGGAAACCTTCGATCCCTTCCACTTGCCGCTGCTCAATACGCTCATTCTGCTGTTGTCGGGAACGACAGTGACCTGGGCGCACCACGCGTTGCAGCAGGGCGACCGCGGCGGCGCGCGCCTTGGGCTCCTTCTAACGGTGCTGCTTGGTGTGGTCTTCAGCTACGTACAGTTCGGCATCGAGTACCCGGAAGCGGGCTTCGCGTTCGGCAATCAGGGTGACGTCACCAACGCCACCGTCTACGGCTCTTCCTTCTTCATGGCGACCGGCTTCCACGGCTTCCATGTGATCATCGGCGCCATCTTCCTCGCGGTCTGCTTGCTGCGCCTGATGATGGGGCACTTCACGCCGCGGAAGCATTTCGGGCTCGAAGCGGCGGCCTGGTACTGGCACTTCGTCGACGTGGTGTGGCTCTTCCTGTTCACCTTCGTCTACGTGATGCCGTACCTCACGATGCAGGGCGGATGAGCGCGCCATCGCCGTGGACGGCGGGCTTTCGCGCGCGCTGCCCCGCGTGCGGACAGGGCAAGGTGTTTAAAGCATATCTCACGCTTGCCGATGGCTGCGGCAGCTGCGGCGCCGATTTCCGCGCAGCCGATTCCGGCGACGGGCCAGCGTTCTTCGTGATCCTCATCGTCGGCACGCTGGTCGCGCCGCTGCTGCTGGTTCTCCAATTCGGCTTTGACCTGCCCGGCTGGGTTCCGCTCGCGATCACCTTCGTGGTCGCCATCGCGCTCTGCCTCGCGCTGTTGCCGCTCTTCAAGTCGGTGTTGTTCGCGCTGCAATGGAATCGCCGGGCGCGCCAAGCCACGCACGACGACGTGACATGATCCGTTTTCGCCCGCTGCCGATCATGACCGTGTTCGCAATCGCGGCTTTCGCCGTTCTCATGCTGCTTGGTCGCTGGCAGTGGGAGCGCTACGAGACCAAGCGCGCGCTCGCCGCCGAGCCGGTCGCCGAGATGACCGTCTCGAGTTATCAGCCGATCGACGGCGCCATTCAGTTCGTGTTCGGCGTGCGCGGCGACACCCATGAACAGGGCTGGCGTGTGTTCGCGCCAGTTCAGTACGGCGACAGCGTCGTCTTCATCGACGCTGACTTCATCCCCGGCAGCGACCCGCCGGATCCGGAAGAGGTGCGCTTCCCCGCGTCGCTGCGCTCCGGCGCGCCGATCGTTGGTTACTCGATCCGGCCCGAAGGCCGAGGCCTATTCACGCCGCCGCCGCGCCCCTTGCAGCGCCTCTGGTTTACGGCCGACCTCGCCGCCATGGGGCGCAACGCTGGCATCGACGCCGTGGCCGACTATTACATCGCCTCGGCGTATATCGGGACCGACGGGCGCGCGGTGGCTAATCCGTTCGCGCGCGCGCCGGGCGCCGACCCGCTGCCGCCCGAACGGCACATGGGGTATGCATTTACGTGGTTTGGGCTCGGCATCGTGCTGATCGTCACCTACTTCGCCTATCATGTGAGCGTCGGGCGCTTAGGCTGGCGCGCGCCGATGCAGGGCAAGGAATAGGCGCGAGCCGCGAGACTTGCGCGCGGCCATGCCCTAATGAGCCACAGCACAATGCGCTACATCTCCACCCGCGGCCAGGCGCCGCCAGTATCCTTCCTCGACGCCATGCTTGCGGGCATGGCGCCGGACGGCGGCCTGTACGTGCCGGAAAGTTGGCCCGCCGGGCCGACCAGCGACCTAGGCCGCGCCAACATCGCCAATTCGCACTATTCGTTCACGGCTATCCACACGCTCACCGGCTTCGCGCCCGACGATCTGGGCTGGCATCAGGAGGAGGGCGCAACCGATCTGTGCAACGCCGCCTATCTCTCCCCGTCCACCGCCGGTGACAGCAACTGGCGTCCGAAATGGCCGGAGGCGGTGACGCCGCTTCGACAACTTGGCCCCGGCGAGTGGTTGCTCGAATTGTTCCACGGGCCGTCGCTGTCCTTCAAGGACGTGGCGATGCAGCTGATCGGGCCGTTGTACGATCTAGCGCTTGCGCGGCGCGGAGCGCGCGCCACCATAATCTGCGGCACCTCGGGCGACACCGGCGGCGCCGCCGTGGAAGCGCTGAAGCACCGCGAGCGCGTCGATCTTTTCGTAATGACCCCGAAGGGCCGCGTCTCGGATGTGCAGCGGCGCTTCATGACCACGTCAAGCGCGCCGAATGCGTTTGTGATCGAAATCGACGGCGACTTCGATGCTTGCCAGGCGCTGGTTAAGGCGCTGTTCGCCGACGCCGACTTCGCCGCGCGCGCGCATCTCTCTGGCGTCAACTCGATCAACTGGGCGCGCATTGTGGCGCAATCGGTGTACTACCAGATCGCCGCGCACATTCTTGGCGCCCACGGGCCAGTGAACTTCATCGTGCCCACCGGCAATTTCGGCGATGCTTATTCGGGCTGGGTTGCGAAGCAACTCGGCGCGCCGATCGGCGCCATCGGCCTGGCGGTGAACGAGAACGACATCCTCGCGCGCGCGCTCGCGACCGGACGCTACGAGCGCGGCGCTTCAAAGGCGACGCTTTCGCCAGCGATGGATATACAAGTAGCCTCGAACTTCGAGCGCATCCTGTTCGAGGCGCTGGGTCGCGATAGCGAACACCTGCGGCGGCTTTATGCGCAGCTGGCGCAAAACGGCGGCTTCGACATTCCCCCGGACGCGCTCGCGAAGCTGCGAGAGATATTCAGTGCGACGGCGGTTAGCGACGACGCGACGCTGGAAACGATGCGCCAGCTGGCGGCATACGAGGATTTGGTCGTGTGTCCTCATACCGCCGTTGGTTTGGCGGCGCGCGGCGCGGTCGGCGCCGATGGGCCGATCGTGTACCTCGCGACGGCTCATCCGGCAAAATTCCCCGGCACCGTGACGCGCGCCACCGGCGCGCACCCGCCGCTGCCGGCGAAATGCGCCGATTTGTTCGCGCGTGAGGAGCGTTTCGATGCATTGCCGGCCGATGTCCAAACAGTGAAACGCTACATACAAGAACGGAGCCGGGCTTGGAGTTAGACCTCATCCGCTTGCCCAACGGCCTACGCGTGGCGCTCGATCCGATGCCGGGGCTCGCTACCGCCGCGCTCGGCGTCTGGCAACGCGTAGGCGCACGCTGGGAGCCGCCCGAATTGAACGGCATCGCGCACCTCTTTGAACACATGGCCTTCAAGGGCGCGGGCGCGCGCAATGCCCGCCAATTTGCCGAGGCCATCGAAAGCGTCGGCGGTGTGATGAACGCCGCCACCAGCTACGAGCGCACCGCCTACTACGCACGCGTGCTTGCCGAGCATGCGCCGTTCGCGCTGGATCTCATCGCCGACATCTTGTTCGCGCCCCACTGGGTGGCTGAAGATCTTGAGAAAGAAAAAGGCGTTGTCGAGCAGGAACGGGGCGAAGCCTTCGACGTTCCAGACGATCGCGTCTTTGAATTGCACCAAGGCGCGGTTTATGCGGGCCAGCCACTCGGGCGACCGATCCTGGGTGAAGCCGCCACACTCGCAAACGTCGGTGTCGAGACGCTGCGTTCGTTCCACGACACCCACATGGGACCTGACCGCGTGGTAATCGCGATCGCCGGCGCCTTCGATCGCATCGCCTTTCTCGATGTCGTCGAAAAACGCTTCGCTTCGCTACAGCCGCGAGAGACCCAAAAGTGCGCTCCGGCGCGCGCGCTCGCGGGGCGCGCGAGCGAAGCACGTAAGCTGGAGCAAACTCACGTCGTGCTCTCGTGGCCGGGGCCACAAGCGGGCGCCGATGCGCTCTATGCGGCGCGCCTGATGTCGGAGATCTTCGGCGGCGGCATGTCCTCGCGCTTGTTCCAGGAAGTGCGCGAGGCGCGCGGTCTCGTTTACGCCATCGACTCCTTCTTCGACACCTACGAGGACGATGGGCGCTTGTGCGTCTATGCCGGCTGCGCGCCCAAGAACGCACGCGAGGTGGCCAAGATTGTTGGCGAGCAACTGCAGCGCCTGGCCGACGAAGGCCCCAACGAAGGCGAGTTGCAGCGCGCCAAGGCGGGCGCGCGCGCGCAGATGCTGATGGGTCTGGAGGCGCCGTCGGCGCGGGCCGAGGCGCGCGCAAGCCAAGTCGTGCTCAAGGACAAGCTCATTGACTTCGACGAAGTGCGAGCGCGGTTGGATGCTGTCACCGCCGCCGACGTGAAGGCGATAGCCGAACGCGCGCTCGCGGGCCCCGCGGCTGCCGCCATCATCGGCCCCAAGGCCGGGCATGGCGCACTCGCCGATTTTGGGGCAGAGTCGTGAAATTATGGTCTTGATGCGCAAAGACAGCGACGGCGCGCGGCGCATTGACGGCGAGGGCGTCTACCTGCGCGCACCCGAACCGCGCGATTACCAGGACTGGGCTGCGGTCCGCGAGAAAAGTCGCGCCTTCTTGACGCCCTGGGAGCCGACCTGGTCGCACGACGAGACCTCTCGCGGTTCGTACCGGTTTCGCTTGCGCCGTTATGCTGAGGACGCGCGCGACGACCGCGCTTATGCGCTGTTCGTGTTCCGCGAGGAGGACGATGCCTTGGTCGGCGGCTGCACGCTCTCGCACGTCCGGCGCGGTGTCGCGCAAACCTGCTCGCTCGGCTATTGGACCGGGGAGATGTACGCGGGGCAGGGCTACATGACCGCAGCCGTGCGCGCCGTGGTGCGCTATGCTTTCGAGGATCTGGAACTGCACCGCGTCGAGGCTGCATGCCAGCCTGACAACATCGCCTCACGCCGCGTGCTGGCGAAAGCGGGCTTTGCTGAGGAGGGCGCGGCGCGCGCTTATCTCAAGATCAATGGCGCCTGGCGCGACCACGTGCTGTTCGGGATCGTAAACGAGGCGTGAGGGCCTTCGCGCGCCCTACCGCCTCGGCTGTGCGCGCCAGCCCGCCAGGATCACCAGCTTTTCGCTGGGCGGATAGACTACCAGCCGTCCATCGGAATCGGTCAGCACCACCATGTCGTTGTGCTGGCGGATCGGCGCCGCGGGACGCGAAAGCCCAGCCGTCTTCACGCGAAACGACGTGACCGCTTCCAGCGTCGCTGGGAAACCGCCGCGCGGCGGTGAAGGCGCCAAGGATGAGGACATCAATCGAGCCTACTCTGTTCCCCCTTGTATTTCTTTAAGGCCGGGGGACGAAATGGCAAACCGTCGTTAAGACCGCTGCCACAACTGTTCCCCTTGCGTTCTCAGAACAAAGGGCGTACAAAGGACTTCAGAAGACGCGAGTCGCCGCCGTGGCGGACTCGCCCTAGACGAGGGGCGCGAACGATGGCCAACCTAAAGCTTGTTGAGAACGAGATGGAAACCGACAAGCAAAAGGCGCTGGCCGCCGCCCTGACACAGATCGACCGCGCCTTCGGGAAGGGCTCGGTCATGCGCCTGGGCGAGCAAAAGGTGGTCGAGATCGAGGCGATCTCAACCGGCTCGCTCTCGCTAGATATCGCGCTAGGCATCGGCGGGCTCCCGCGCGGACGCATCGTAGAAATTTATGGACCCGAGAGTTCGGGCAAGACCACCCTGGCGCTGCACTGCATTGCTGAAGCGCAGAAGAACGGCGGCGTCTGCGCCTTCGTGGACGCTGAACACGCACTCGATCCGGTCTATGCGCGCAAGCTTGGTGTCGATCTTGACGACTTGCTGGTCTCGCAACCCGACACCGGCGAGCAGGCGCTCGAAATCACCGACACGCTGGTGCGCTCGGGCGCCATCGACGTACTGGTCGTGGACTCGGTGGCGGCATTGACGCCGCGCGCGGAAATCGAAGGCGAGATGGGCGACAGCCTGCCCGGCCTGCAGGCGCGCCTGATGAGCCAGGCGCTGCGCAAGCTGACGGCCT
>CAYRHK010000155.1:0-5965 GCA_964423825.1 uncultured Terricaulis sp.
CGTGAATGTCGACTTGCGAAATCAACAGATCGCACGGCGCGTCACTGCTGCTGCCGAACGAGTTCGAGGCATACCGGGCGCTCGCGCCCACTGAGCAGCATGGCGATCTCGTCGGCGCGTATTATCGAATGCTGACAAGCGAGAACTTCGCCAGTCGGATGGCGGCGGCGCGTGCTTGGTCGCGCTGGGAGGCGCACGCCTGCTCGTATGGTGCGGTCAACTACACTTTGCCCGCGCGCTTCTACGACGACCGCTTCATGCTGGCGTTTGCGCGCATCGAAGCGCACTATTTCGCCAACGGCGCCTTCTTCCCCGAAGATGATTGGATCATTCGCAACTCCGGCGCGATCCGTGACATTCCCGGCGCCCTGTTCAGCGGACGGCTCGACATCTGCACGCCGCCATGGGCCGCGCACCGGCTGGCGCGCGTTTGCCCGAAGCTGCAGCTCACGCATGTGCCAGATACCACGCACACGGCCCTGAGCGAGACAATGCGCGCGCACATATGCGGCGCGCTGGACGCGCTCAAGTAACGCCTACCACAGCCAACCGCGGGCGCCGTGCTGGTCACGGTGGAGGTCGATGCTCAAGACTAGCGCATAGCCAGCCAGCAGCGTGAACATCGCGGTGCCGCCGAACGACAAAAGCGGAAGAGGGATCCCGACGACTGGCACTAAGCCGATCACCATCGCGGTGTTGATGAAGACATAACAAGCGAGCGTCGCGGCGACGCCGGACGCAGCAAGCTTCCCAAAAAGCGAGCGCGCTTTTAGCGCCACTTGCAGCGTTAACCCCAGCAACGCCGCGAAAAGACCCAAGACCACCACGCCCCCGACAAGCCCGAACTCCTCCACGATCATCGTGAAAATGAAGTCGGTGTGTTTTTCCGGCAGGAAATCGAGCTGGCTCTGCGTGCCCTGCATCCAGCCGCGCCCGAGCAGGCCCGCCGAACCGATCGCGATCTTCGATTGCAGCACGTGGTAGCCGGCGCCGAGCGGATCATCGGTGATGCCGAGGAATACATTCACGCGCTCGCGCTGATAGTCATGCAGCACCGAGGTGTAGGCGAAAATGGCGCCGCCGATCGCGACAATGGCGCCAGCGGCGATGATCCGCCACAACAGCCCGCCCAGGAACATGATGCAGACGCCAGCGAACAAGATCATCAGCGCGGTGCCCAAATCCGGCTGATGCATCACAAGCGCCACCGGCGCCACGATCATCAAGAACGCGGGGACGACCCACAACACCGTTCCAGTTCGACGTGGATCGAGTTGATGGTAGTAACGCGCGAGCGCCAGCACGATCGCGATCTTCATAAGCTCCGAGGGCTGGAACGACACCGGGCCAATCTCCAACCAGCGGGTCGCGCCCATGCGGGTGTCGCCGGCGACTTCCACCGCCAGCAGCAGCAGCAAGGCAATCGCATAGAGCGGGTAGGCAATCGCCAACCAAAAGCGCGCATCAAGCAACATTGCCGCCATGAGGATGACTGTCAGCAACACGGCGAAGCGCAGACCGTGCGTGAGCGGCATGTCTGTCCATGCTCCCGACGATACCGAGAAGTGCATCAGCACGCCGATGAAGGCGAGCGCGCAGAGGATCGTAATGATGCCCCAGTTGAGCTTGGCGAAGCGATCGAACAACGTGTTGGGCGATGTCGCGGCAATGCTCATGCCTGCCTCGCAGTGCCGCGCTCGAGCTCTTCCAGAAGAGCCGGCTGCTGATGCGACGGGTCACGCAGCAGCGTGGCGCGCATCACCTCGCGCGCGATCGGGCCCGCCACGGCCGAACCGGCGCCGCCATGCTCCACCACGACAGCGCAGGCATAGCGCGGCTCGTGCCAAGGACCGAAGCAACAGAAGAGCGCGTTGTCGCGGTAACGCCATTCTATTGTCGAAAAATGGCGACCCCGGTTAGCGCCGAGGGCGCGAACTTGGGCGGTGCCGGTCTTGCCGGCGATCTGCACTGGCGCCCAACCGCGCGTTTCCGGGCTGACCTCAACCGCCGCTCCGGTTTCCGGATGGCGGACGAGTTCCAAATTGCCCGCACGGGTGGCAGTGCCGCCCGGTTCGTTGCAGACACCGAACATACCATCGCGCACGCGGGCCAGGTGCTCGGCCTCGATGCCTGACATGTGCGGCGCATCGCGCGGGTCGCTGACGCCCGGAGCTTCTCGTACAAGACGGGGAACCACGGCATTGCCATTGTTGCCTAAGCGCGCCGCCATCACCGCCAACTGCAGCGGCGTCACGCCCATGGCCCCTTGACCGATGCCGTAATTGACGGTGAGCCCTCCGGTCCAACCTTCATTGCGATTGGCGCGCCACCAGGTCGGATCGGGAATGAGTCCTGCGCGCACGTTTGGCACGTTGACGTCGAACGCTTCGCCCAAGCCGAACTGCCTCGCGACGGCAGCAATGCGTTCGGGCCCCGCGCGCAGCGCCGCTTGGTAGAAGTACACGTCGCAGGAGTTCTTGATGGCGTCGTGCAGGTTCATGCGGCCATGACCGCCGGCGCGCCAGCAATGGAAGGTGCGTCCGCCGTAGAAAAAGCCGCCGGAGCATCCGACAGCCCAATCGTCCTCGACGCCGGCTTGTTTGGCGGCGATGCCAACCATCATCTTGAAAGTCGAGCCTGGGGCGTAGACGCCAGTCACCGCCTTGTGGAACAGCGGCTTCTTCTCGTCCTCGTTGTAAGCGCGGAAATCGGATTGGCCGATGCCGTTGACGAATAGGTTCGGGTCGAACCCCGGCGCTGAAGCCATCACCAACAGATCGCCGCTATGGATGTCCATCACGACGGCCGCGCCCGATTGGTCGCCGAAACTCTGCATGGCGATGCGCTGAAGCTCCGCGTCAAGGGTCAGCACTACGCCTGATCCGCGCACAGGCTCACGGCGCTCACGCTCATCCTCGCCCATCTCAACGCCGCGTGCGTTGACGATGACCTTGCGCCAGCCTGCGTCGCCGTGAAGCACCGGCTCCATCGCCGCTTCCAGGCCGGCTTTGCCAACGCGCACATGGGGATTGCGCAAATAGAGCGCGCGACTTTCGCCCTGCTCAGGATTCTCCAGTGCGCTTTCAATGTCGCGCTGCGTCGGCTTCTGCACGTAACCGATGGGGTGAGCGAAGACGATGTCGTGAGGATAGGAGCGCACGTCCGCGGAGTTGGCAACGACGCCGCGCAGCTCCGGCAGGCGGACGTTGACAGCGTTGAACTCCTCCCAGGTCAAGCCCTCGCGGATGGGCTGAGGTTCGTAGCGCGAGCCGCCACGGACGCGGATCGCCGCGCGGCGCGCCCATTCCGCATCGAGGCCCAGAATTTCGGCAACCTTGCGGGTCGCCTCCTCAACGTCGTCAACATCGTCTTGTACAATCGAAACCTGATAGTCCTTGCTGGTGATGGCGAGCGGGATGCCGAAGCGGTCATATATGACGCCGCGCGGCGGGGCTATGATGCGTGTGTCGAAGCGATTTTCGTCGGCCGCCGCACTGTATTCGCGGCTGATCAGATTGGTCGCCTGCAGCTGGGCGATGCGGAACAGAATTGTCCCCATCACACCGGCGCCGACGAACGACAAAAGCGCGGCCCGGCGGCTGAAGATGACGTTGACGTCGCGCTTGGGCAAAGTCGAGCCGACCTTCTTTCCCCGCCTCATCGCCGCCCTCCAGGTTGCATGCGCACCGCGCCCGTGGCGCCCATGTAGAGCGGGCGCACGAACGGGAACAGCACCGCGGTTATCGCCGCAGCCTGCGCGTAGAGAGCGACAGACACGTTGCGCCCGAACGCCATCGGCGCGATGAAAGCAGCGACAGCGACAGTCGCCAGTGTGGTGGCGACGAAACCACCCCACAGCGACACGATGTTCGGCGCGGACATGAGGACAGCCGCGACGCGCCCTGCCAGATAGGCTGACAGATAAATCAATACGAACACGCCGTAGGGCCCGCCGGCGAGTTGGTCGTGCAGCAACCCGAGCAGCGCCAGAGCAATCGGCGCGCGCCAGCCGGTTTCATCCTCAGCCGCCCAACCGTAGGCAGCCCACAGCGCCGCTAGAGGGAGCGGCGGTTGGGCGAACAACGGCCCAAGCGGCAGCGCCGGCGCGACGACGCTCGCAAGCGCCAGCGCCAACCCCCAAAGGCGCAGGGCGCCGCGACTGGGGGTGCGCATGATCATTGCGGCGGCGCCGCGGTTGTCGGCGCCGGCTCCGTAGGCGCCGACGGCCCGGGGTTCGATTCAACGGGCGCTGTTTCCGGCGCCGGCTCGGTACGGCGCGGGCGCGGCGGCGTGGGCGCGGTGACCGGCGCGGGCGTGGTCTCTCGTCCGATCACCGCCACGGATGAACTCGCCGCCAACGGCGGACCCGGATCGGCGGTCGGCTCGGTCTCGGGCTGCACCACGCCGATGAACGGCACCAAGCGCACGAAATCGATTGGCTGTTGCGCCGCGGAAAGCGCGACGCGCCATGAGCCGTCGCGCTGTTGGCGCGCCACACCGACGACAATCCCGCGCGGATAGAGCCCGCCATCGCCGGAGGTGATGACGCGTTCGCCTTCGCGCAGGTTTTCCGCGCCGACGATGAACTCAAGGCGCGGCGCGCTGATTTGATGAGGCTGCGTGATCAATTCGGGCCGGCGCGTCGCGTGCCCAGCCAGCACGGCGCGCACGCGCGAAGCCTCTCCCATCACTGGAATGCGAGAGTTGTAGTCGTCGAGCATCAGCACGCGCGAAGAGCGCGTCCCAACCGACACCACACGACCGACGAGACCGTTCTCATTGATGGCTATGTAGCCGACGCGCACGCCATGGTCGGACCCTGCATTGGCGACGAGCGTGCGGGTGAACGGGCCGCCCGAGTCCAGCACCAGCTGCGCGGCAATGGCGTTCTCGATGTCGGCAGCCTCGCCGAATGAATCGGGCGGCATTCGCAGCAGCGCCTCGTAGCGACGATTTCGCTCCGCCAGACGCTCAGCCAACTCGCGCCACGCCTGCAGTTGTTGGTTCTCGCGCTCAAGGTCTTCAATGCGCTCGTTGGCGCTCCACATGCGAGCGAGCCGCTGGAAGAAGGTTTCGCCAGCCCGCGCTGGGCCAGTCGCGGCGCGCCCAACGCTTGCCGATGCGTCGTCGCCGGCGGTCATGGCCCTGTCCCCGGCCTCGTCTCCGTCACGCGCTTGCGTCGCCACCAGAGCGACTGCGCCCAGGCCAAGAGCCGCAGCCAGCAGAACGCCCGCGGGGATGCGCCGTCCTCCGCCCGCTCGCCTTACGGTGCTTCTGCGTTTCGCCACCTAATCGCCCGCCTTCGCTGCCGGCGCCAAACTCAGACTTCTTCGCTCAAGAGCCGGCGCGCTTCAGAGGAGTTTATGGTGTCGAGCGCGACCCCGCAGCCTTTGACCACACAACGAAGCGGATCGTCAGCCACCGACACGCGGATCGAAATGCGCTCCTGAAGCACAACGTCGAGGTTGCGCAACAAGGCGCCGCCGCCCGTGAGCATCAGGCCGTGGTCGTAGATGTCGGCGGCAAGCTCCGGCGGCATCTGCTCGAAAGCCTGGCGCACGGCGTCGACAATGCGCGTCACCGGCTCGGCGAGCGCATCGGCGACCATAGCCTCGGTGACGATGATTTCCTTGGGAACGCCCGACAGGTTGTCGCGACCTTTGATCGGCATCGACATGCCCTGGCCGCTTTCGGGGGCCTTGGCGGTGCCGATTTCCTTCTTGATGCGCTCCGCGGTCGAGTCGCCGATCATCAAATTCTCTTGCCGGCGCAGATATTGGATGATCGCTTCATCCATCTTGTCGCCGGCTTCGCGCAGCGAACGCGACCAGACAAGGCCGCCAAGCGACAGCACGGCGATTTCCGTGGTGCCGCCGCCGATATCGACGACCATGCAGCCCGAGGGATCGTCGATCTGGAGGCCCGCGCCAAGGGCCGCCGCCACAGGCTCTTCGATCAATTTCAC
>CAYRHK010000156.1:0-5958 GCA_964423825.1 uncultured Terricaulis sp.
CACCGCCACCGGCGGGGTGTTGTCCAACACCGCCGCCGGCGTAGGTCAACAATTGAGCGACGATGAACTCGCCGCCATCGTCGACGCCGCACACGCCATGGGCCGTCGCGTCACCGCCCACGCGCACGGCGTCGACGGCATCAACGCCGCGCTCGCCGCCGGCGTCGATTCCATCGAGCACGGCACATATTTGGATCGCGAGTCCGTGCGCATGCTGCGTCAGGGCAATCGCTATCTGGTGCCGACCATGATGGCCGGCTGGTGGGTCGGGCAATTGGCCGAGCAAGGCGGCGTCTTGACGCCAGCGCAAGCCGAAAAAGCCCGCCGCGTCGGGCCAGACCTCGTGCGCATGGTGCGCTTCGCCGCCGCCAACAACGTGCGCATCGCCTTCGGCACCGACACTGGCGTCTCGCCCCACGGCATGAACGCGCGCGAGTTTCAGCTCCTGGTGGAAGCAGGCTTCACGCCGCTGCAAGCGATCCAGATGGCGACCGTGAACGCCGCCGATCACCTGCAACTGAACGGCACCGCTGGCCGCATCGCGCCCGGCCACGCCGCCGACATCATCGCCGTCGACGGCGATCCGCTGGCGGATGTCGCCACGCTGATGAACGTGCGCTTCGTGATGGCGCGCGGGACGGTGCATAAGAGCGAGTAGCCCTTGCCGCGCTCGCCGCGCTTGGCCAATGTCTCACCATGCTTCGCAGATTTGCCCGCGGCGGCGTAGAGGCCGCGACCTGCACCGACGCCAACGCGCTCTGGTTCGATCTTGAGCATCCAAGCGACGCCGAGGAGGCCGAAGTCGAAGCCGTGCTCGGCATCGACGTGCCCACGCCAACCGAACGCGAGGCGCTGGAATCCTCCGCCCGCTTTTACGAAGAGAACGGCGCGCTCTATCTGACGGCCGATCTGCTGGGGCGCCGCGACGAAGGCGCCTTCATCATTGGCGCGGTGACGTTCATTCTCGCCAAGGGCAAGCTCACCACCGTCCGCACGATCCGCCCCCGCGCCTTCGATGTCGGCGCGGGGCGGTCCTCAGCGCGACTGGGATCGGCGCAGAGCGGTGGCGACGTGTTCATGGCGCTGATCGAGGGCGCGGCGGAGCGGCTGGCCGACCTGCTCGCGGAAGGCACGCGCGGCGCCAATGCGCAGGCGGGCGAAATTTTCTCTGACCGCACCGCGCCCGATCTGCGCGAAACCCTGCGCGCGCTTGGCCGCGTCGGCACGTTGACGGCGTTGACCCATGAAAGCTTGTCAAGCTTGCAGCGCTTGCTCGCCTACACACGCTCGGTCGCGGCCAAGCATGGCCTCGACGACGGGAAGCTCATGGCGATCGAGCGCGACGTGGCCGAGCTGGAGCGGTTGTCGGAAACGCTTCTGACGCGAATTTCGTACCTGCAGGACGCCGCGCTCGGCGTGATCAATTCTACCCAGACCGACGTCTTGAAGGCGCTCTCGCTCGCCACCATCGCGTTCGTGCCGCCGACACTGATCGCGTCGTTCTTCGGCATGAATTTCGAGGCCATGACCTGGTTCGACGCGCCCTGGGGTCCGTGGGTTGCCGGGAGCCTGATGATAGCGGCCCCGGTTGGCCTGTTCGCCATCGCGCGCTGGCGGGGTTGGTTTTAATCGCAGCGCGTTCCTGGCGCTGGGGCGACAATCAGCCTAAAAAGTCGCTGCTGAAGGCTATGCCATGGAGTTTTCGATGAAAAAGGCTGTTCTTGTGATCGCCGCCGCAGTGGCGCTGGCCGGATGCGGCACACAATTGGGTGACCGCATCGCCTCGGGCGCGGCCATCGGCGGCGGCGTGGGCTTGGCAGCCGGCGGCGTCGGCGTGATCCCAGGGGCCATCGTCGGCGGCGTCGTCGGCGCAGTCGCGCCGCCGGAAAACGTCAATCTCGGCAAGCCGGTTTGGGACGAGTAAGACGAACTGAAAGTCGGCGCCCGTCTGTGCAGCGGGAATGCCCAGGGCGAAACATGGCTAGTCTGGAATTCACCCGTCGCTACGCGATGGCGCATCGGCTGTTGGTCGATCCGACCTCGAAGTGCGCCATCCCCCACGGCCACAACGAGAGCGTCACCGTACAACTTGAGCCGAACACGCGCTTCCGCTTCGGCGGCGCCAATGCGCTGGCGCCGTTCGACCAGATTAAGATGCGCTGGCACGCGTGGATCGACAATCACGTCGACCATGCCTTTCAGCTTAACGGCGCCGATCCGCTGATCGGCTATTTCCGCGATAACGAACCGGAACGCCTCACGCGCGTGATGACGTTCCTGGGCGACCCCACCACCGAAGCGCTGGCGGCGTGCTTCTGGCTCAAGCTCACGGCCTTCCTCGCCGCCGACGATCTGCCGTTCACGGTGACAAGCGTGCGCGTTGAGGAAACGCCCACCAACACCGTGCTGCTGACGCGCGCAACGTTCGATCCCGATGACTGCGGTATGCCTGAGCCGTGCTGGCCGCGCCGCGCCGATATGAGCATCAACGAGTTTTAAGCGGATGTCCCACAGCGCTTGCCGCTCCCCCTCCCCTAGAGGGGGAGGGGGTTAGGGGGTGGGGTGAGCTGCGCCGTCATTGTCCGAGTGGGTCGCGGCGGCAAACCCACTGCGGCGGCGGCGTCGACGACATGTAATGACGCGACCGCCTCGACTCACTCACCCCCACCCCTGCCCCTCCCCCCTCCAGGGGGAGGGGAGTTCGCGCCCCGCGCCTCGTGCAGCGCGCGTTCGATAGTGGACTTGTAGTGTACGCTCGATGGCGCGACGCCATGGACCGTGAGGGCCCGGCGCACCTCAGGCGATGTGCCGGTAATATAAAGTTTCACGCCATGTTTCGCTGCGCTGCGAGCCAATCCTTCGATCGTGTGAGCAGCTGTGGAATCGACAAACGGCACGGCGCTGAAATCCACGATCAGCGCCTTGTGCGTGTCACCGATGCGATCGAGCACCGCGCCAATGGAAGCGGCTGCCCCGAAGAAGAATGCGCCGGAGATGCGGTAGATCGCAATCGTCGGATCACTGGCGGCCCCGCTTTCATAAACGCCGCGCGGGCCCGCATCATCAGCTTGATCCTCGGGGACAAACGGCGTCTCGGTCTCCACCGCCGTCGTCAGCGACATGCGATGAATGAACAATACAGAGCCCAGAGCGAATCCAATGACGATCGCCTCCGTCAAGTCGCGGAATATCGTCAGAGCGAACGTCGCGAGCAGCACTGCCGCATCGCCGCGCGACGCGGTGAGCAAGGAGAAAATGGCAGGCCGCTCAATCATGTTCCAGGCAACGGTCGCCAGAACCGCCGCCAGCGCCGCCATTGGAATGTAGGCGGCAAGCGGCGCAGCGACCAGCATGAATACGAGCAGGAACGCGGCATGGAAGATTCCCGCAACCGGTCCATGTGCGCCGGCGCGTACATTTGTGGCGGTGCGCGCGATCGTGCCGGTGACGCTGATGCCGCCAAACAGCGCCGCGCCGATATTGGCGACCCCTTGCGCAACGAGTTCGCAATTGGAGCGATGGCGCCGCCCGGTCATCCCGTCCGCGACAACGGCAGACAGAAGCGACTCGATAGCCCCGAGTAGCGCGAACGAGATCGCGTTGGGTAAGACAGCGGACGCCAGCTCCAAACTGAAGGTGGGCAAGCGCGGCGCGGGCAAAAAATGTGGCAAGTCTCCGAACCGCGAGCCAATGGTGTCGACCGGTAAGTCCAATGCCAAAGCGGCAAGCGTCGCGCCGCAAACCGCGATCAAGAGCCCCGGCCAATGCGGCAGAAATCGCTTGAACAAAAAGATCGCCGCGACAGTCGCCGCGGCCACGCTGGCGCTGCCCGAGTTGAAACTCTCGCGCGCTGACCAAAGCACAGGGATTTTTTCAGCTAGAGCGCCGGGCTCTGCTGCACTCAAAGTGAGCCCAAAAAGCTCTTTGACCTGGCTCGCGAAGATGATGACCGCGATGCCTGCGGTGAATCCGACCGTCACGGGATAGGGAACGAACTTGATGTACGCGCCAAGGCGCAAGAGCCCCACCGCCGCGAGGATGAAGCCCGACATCAACACGGCGAGAACAAGCCCATCCATGCCGTGTTGTGCCGCCGTAGCTGACACCAGCACGATAAACGCGCCTGCCGGTCCGCCGATCTGGAAACGGCTGCCGCCAAACGCCGATACCAGAAACCCGCCGACAATGGCGGTCACCAAGCCTTGCGCGGGTGAAGCGCCGGACGCGATCGCGATCGCCATCGACAGTGGCAACGCCACGATGGCGACGGTCAGTCCCGCGATAGCGTCGGCGCGCAGCTGCGCCGCGCCATAGCCCTCGCGCCAAACTGTGAAAAGCTTGGGCGTAAACAGCTCCACGAATGTCGGCGACGGCGATCCGCCTTGTGTGAGTGCAGTCATGATCCGATCACGCACCTAGCAACCAAAACGCCCACGGCGCGCCGATGGCGAACGCGAGCGCGATTTCCACGCCCACGCTCAAGCGATTAAACGGTGTCGCCGTTCCCTGGTCCCGCCACATGGATACAACCCGCCCGAACGCAGCGCCGGCCCAGCCGAAGGCGAGCACCGCAACCGCGCCAGTGGCCGCCACGCCGATCACTTCGTGTCCCGAGCGCAAGTACTGCAGGGCGAGCGCCAGTCCTGCAGTGTGCAGTCCCAAGAACACCCCGCCATACGTCGCGCGGAATTCGGCGAAGCCGCCGCCCTGCTCGTCCGCCTTGAGACGCACGAGCTTGGCCGCCCAGCGCGGATCCATGAGTCCGCGCAAGCCCAGATACGCACCGAAAGCCATGCCCACGGCACTCGCAATCCATGCCGCCAACATAGCCCCCTCCGTACGACTCACTTGCGCCGCCTATCGGCTCAATCTACCGCACGAAACATTCAGCACACAGCAAAGAGCCGCGTATGAACGCCCTGACCTCGCCCCACGTCGCTCCGATTCTGATGCTCGCGGCATCGAACCTCTTCATGACCGCCGCCTGGTACGGGCACTTGAAGTACCGCTCGACGCCCTTGCTCCTCGCCATCGTGGCGTCGTGGGGCATCGCCTTCGTCGAGTACTGCTTGGCCGTGCCAGCCAACCGCATCGGCCGCGCGGTCTACTCCACCGCCGAGCTGAAGACCATGCAGGAAGTGATCACGCTCGTCGTGTTCGCCGGTTTCTCCTGGTTCGTGTTGCGCGAGCCTTTGGGGTGGAATCACTTCGTCGGTTTTGCGCTGATAGCCACCGGCGCCGGCGTCGTGTTCATGGGACGCTGACGCCGGCGTTGCCTGACTTCAGCGCATCCCCGGCAAGCTTTCGCCCTCGGTCTTGGCGCGCTTGCCAGTCCAGCCGTAGCGCGCAAGTTCGTTGAGCGCGATGGCGCGGCAATGCACTTCGTCGGGGCCGTCGGCGAGACGCAGCGTCCGGATGCCGGCATACGATTTCGCAAGTCCGAAATCCTGGCACACGCCAGCGCCGCCATGCGCTTGAATCGCATCGTCGATGATCTTGAGCGCCATGCGCGGCGCCGCCACCTTGATCATCGCGATCTCATTTTTCGCCACCTTATTGCCGGCGACATCCATCATGTAGGCGGCCTTGAGGCACAGAAGCCGCGTCATCTCGATATCAATGCGCGCTTCGGCGATCCGCTGCTCCCACACCGAATGCTCGGCGATGGTCTTGCCGAACGCCACGCGCGTGGTGACCCGCTTGCATAGAGCCTCCAACGCCGCCTCGGCGGCGCCGATGGTACGCATGCAATGATGGATGCGCCCCGGCCCAAGGCGTCCTTGCGCGATCACGAAGCCGCGCCCTTCGCCGAGCAACAAATTCTCAACCGGCACACGAACGTTCTTCAACGCGATCTCCATGTGGCCGTGCGGCGCGTCATCGTAACCGAACACTGTGAGCGGGCGTTCGATGCTGACGCCCTTAGCGTCCAGCGGCAGCAGGATTTGACTCTGCTGG
>CAYRHK010000157.1:0-5896 GCA_964423825.1 uncultured Terricaulis sp.
CAGCGCCACCACCGGGTCTTTATCGCGGTCGCGGTCAACCAGCGGCTCGGAGCCAGACGAAATGTTGCGGGCGCGATGGGCGGCCAGCAGCACCAGCGAGAACCGGTTCGGGACTTTTTCGACGCAATCTTCGACGGTTACGCGAGCCAAGGCGTATATCCTTCAGGGCCAGAGAACAGGGCTGAGTTGAACAAAATAGCCACGCCCGCGTTCTTTCGCAATGCAAAATGCCGGTCATCATCGCGGAAACCGCCCGACCCTGGTAAACCCACCCAGCTGCCCGAGAGCCGCAAGGAGACGGGAGACCGCCTCGCCGCCATCCGGATGGCGCCATTCAGGCGCGATTTCCGCTAGCGGGGACAGCACGAAGCCGCGCTCGTGCATGGATTGATGGGGCAAGACGACCGCCCCGAAGGTCCCCACGCACCCGTCCATTGCCACGATGTCGAGGTCCAGCGTCCGCGCCGCCCAGCGCTCGCGCCGCTCGCGTCCGAAACGCGCCTCGATGCCTTGCAGCACGGCCAACAGGCCTTCCGGCGTCCATTCCCCCGCCTCGACCGCGACGACGGCGTTGTGGAAATCCGGCTGATCGGTCCCCGGCGGCCAGGCCGGCGAGCGCCAGATGCTGGAGCGCGCGGTCACCGCGAGCCCAGCTTCTGTCATGGCCGCTAGCGCGCGCGCCAACAGCTCTGGCCCTGCCGCCCCCGCGAATGGCAGATTGGTTCCCATGGCAATGTAGGCGGTGCGAAACACCCCGCGTCCATACACCGCCAACGCTGAGCCAAGAAAGAACCGATGCCGCCGAACCCCGAGCCCGCGCGCAATTGCGCCTTGTGTCCGCGCCTGGTCGCCTACCGCGCCGAGAACGCGCGCGCCGAGCCGACATGGTTCAACGGCCCGGCGCCATCGTTCGGCGATGCAAATGCTCGGCTGTTGGTCGTGGGCCTGGCGCCCGGACGCACCGGCGCCAACCGCACCGGGCGGCCCTTCACCGGCGACTACGCCGGGGACTTGTTGTACAGCACGCTGAAACAGCTAGGGTTGGCTGAGGGCGAGTATCGCGCCGATCCCAATGACGGCTTTACCCTGAAGGGCGTGATGATCTCCAACGCCGTGCGCTGCGCCCCGCCCGAGAACAAGCCTACGCCGGAAGAGATCGGAAAGTGCCGCCCCTTCCTCACCGCGCGCATCGAAGCGCTGCCAAACGTTCGCGCGATCCTGGCGCTGGGCGCCATCGCACACGAAAGCACGCTGCGCGCACTTGGCGCAGCGCCAGCCAAATTCGGCCACGGCGCCGAGGCGCCGCTGCCTGGCGGACGCTGGCTTGTCTCCTCCTATCATTGCTCGCGGTACAACACGCAAACGCGGCGGCTCACGCCTGAGATGTTCATGGCGGCGATGGCGCGAGCGAAGGAACTGGCGGAGCTTTAGCCGCGATCTCGCATCAGCCGCCCTTGCTGACGCTTCCATTCGCGGTCCTTGGTGGCTTCGCGCTTGTCGTGCGCCTTCTTGCCCTTCGCCAGCGCGATCTCGACCTTGGCGATGCCGCGCGCGTTGAAATAGAGCTTGAGCGGCGCCAGCGTGCGCCCTTCGCGCTCCACCGCGCCCATCAGCTTCTTCAGCTCGCGGCCTCTGACCAGCAATTTGCGTGGCCGCCGCGGTTCGTGATTGAACTGTCCAGCCGGGGGATATTCAGGGATCGTCGCGTTGATCAGCCACAGTTCGCCGCGCTCGGGACTGGCGTAGCTCTCGGCGATGTTGGCGCGCCCGCCGCGCAGGCTCTTCACTTCGGTGCCGACAAGCTGGATGCCGGCCTCGATCGTCTCTTCGATGAAATAGTCGAAGCGCGCGCGCCGGTTCTCCGCGATCAGCTTGCGGGGGTCTGCTTCTTTCTTGGCCACGTCAGATCAGCCCCGCATGCGTCATCGCCGCGCGCACCTGCGTTTGCGCCCCCGGCGTGCACGCCAGGATCGGAAGGCGCACTTCGTCGCTGCATAGTCCCAAAAGCGAACATGCGTACTTTGCCGGCGCCGGCGAGGGCTCGACGAAGAGCGCCTTGTGCAGCGGCGCCAGCTTCTCATCGATCGCGCGCGCGGCAGCGTAGTCGCCTTCCAGCAACGCGTTCTGCAGTTGCGCGCACAGCTCAGGCGCAACATTCGCGGTCACCGAAATGCAGCCCATGCCGCCCTGCGCCGCGAACCCAACCGCGCTGGGATCGTCGCCCGAGAGCAAAATGAATCTATCCCCGCACAGCGCGCGGTGGCGCGCGACGCGGCTCATGTCGCCAGTCGCGTCCTTCACCCCCACCACATTGGGATGCGCCGCGATTTTTCCCAAAGTCTCCGGCGCGATGTCCACAATTGTGCGCGAGGGGACGTTGTAGGCGACGACGGGGACGTCGCCAGCATCGGCGATCGCGAGGAAATGCGCCGCGATCCCCTCCTGGTTCGGGCGGTTGTAATAGGGCGCCACCACCAGTACCGCGTCCGCCCCTGCCCGCTTGGCGTGTTTCGCTAGCGCGATGGCGTGCGCGGTGCTGTTGGAACCGGCCCCGGCGATCACCGGCACGCGCCGCGCCGTGATTTCCACGCAAAGCGAAACGACACGTTCGTGCTCGTGAGACGTCAGCGTCGCCGACTCACCCGTGGTGCCGCAGGGCACCAAAGCATGCGATCCCGCCGCGATCTGGCGCTCGATCAGGCCCGCGAACGCCTGTTCATCCACGATTCCGTCGCGAAATGGCGTTATCAGTGCGGGGATTGACCCGTGGATCATGTAAAATCACCAAAGCCAGGGCTGGCGTGGCGGCGATTCCTGCCACAAGGTCAGCCTGGGTTAAAGGCCGGACGCCAGGGCGAGACGCCTTCGGTCCGCGCCGTGCGTGCCGGAGGGAGTGGCATGAGACTTGGCAAGTTGACCCGTATTGCGGCGGCCGCGTTCGCGTGCAGCGCGGTGCTCGTCGCCTCCAGCGCCGGCCAATCCGGAGCGCCTGAGCCGAACATCGCCACCCCAACGGTCTTTACCGGCGCACCGCCCCTGCCGCCCGAAGCCGAGCGCATGCGCCTGCGCGACGGCTTGGCCGCCGCTGGCCAGGGCGACTGGATCGGGCTCGCCAATCTGCGCGACGGCGCCAGCGACCCCTTGGTGCGGCGTATGCTCCAATGGCGCTACGCCACCGCTAACGAAGCGCCGCTTTCGTTCTCCGAGATTTCACGCGCGCTGGATGAACTTCAGGGCTGGCCGGGGCGGGGCGCCATGCGCAACCGCGCCGAACGCGCCATTCTGGACTCCACCCTGTCCGCGCGCGAACGCATCGACTTTTTGCGCCGCGACAACGGCCCTTCGACCGGGGATGGCCGCATCGCGCTGGCCATCGCGTTGAAGCAGACCGGCGAGCGCGTCGAAGCGCAATCGTTAGCACGAACGGCTTGGCGTGAGGACGAGTTGTCTTCGAACGCCGAGAATCAGGCGCTGCAAGAGTTCGACTTCGACAGCGACGATTATCGCGCCCGCGTTGACGCCCTGCTTTGGCGCAACCGCCGCGGCGAAGCGCAACGCTGGCTCAGTCGCTTATCCGCCGGAGACCGCGCCGTCGCCAACGCGCGCATCGCGTTGCAGGCGCGCCAGCGCCGAGGGCTGCAAGCCATGGTCGACGCGGTGCCCGGTTCGCACGCTGACGATGTCGGCTTCGTGTTCGATCGCGGCCAGTATCGCCGCCGCATGGGCGCGCCCGAGGACGCGCTGCCGCTGATGGCCGAACTCGACGCTCGCATGGCGCCAATGGCGGCGCGCGCGGAGATCTTCACAGAGCGGCGCTTGTACGTCTCGCGCGCGCTGCGCAACGGCAATTACCGGCAGGCCTATGCGCTCGTTTCAAATCACGGGCTGACCTCCGGCGAAGCATTCGCCGACGCCGAGTGGATGTCCGGTTGGGTGAGCCTGCGCTTCCTGAACGACCCAGCGCGGGCCGCTGAACACTTCGCCCATCTGAGCGAAAACGTCTCCTCGCCTGTCAGCTTGTCGCGCGCGCTCTACTGGCGCGCCCAGGCCGAACGCGCCCGCGGGCGCAATAGCGAGGCCGACGATTTGCTTACGCAGGCCTCGCGCTTCAACTTCACGTTCTACGGTCAACTAGCCGCCGACCAATCAGGCCATAACGACGTCATCGCCTTCGCGGATACGACGCGCGTCAGCGACGAAGCCCGCACGCGCTTTCACAGTCGCGAACTCGTGCGCGCATTGCGCTTGATGGCCGAAGTCGGCGCCCAGCGCGACTTTGAATCGATCGCCTTCTATTTGGACGACACCCTCGACGACCCGATGGAACTCGAACTCTTGTCGACCATGGCCCGCGACCAAGGCTATAACCGCACCGCACTTCGCAGCGCCAAGGCCGGCCTCTTCCGCGGCGTTGTCGCTTCCAATGCCGCCTATCCGACCATGACGCTGCCCGATGTCGTACGTTCAAGCGGACGTCCCGAAGCCGCACTGGTTCACGCCATCATCCGCCAGGAGAGCGAGTTCGATCCGAACGCCATCTCGAGCGCCAACGCACGCGGCTTGATGCAACTCATCCCCTCGACGGCTCGCCTTCAAGCCAATCGCGTAGGCCTGACTTATGAACGCGCCGCACTCACCAACGACCCGACCTACAACGTAATCCTGGGCTCTTCGCACTTGGCCGACCTTGTTGACGATTTCGGCGGTTCTTACGTGCTGGCGATCGCGTCCTACAACGCCGGCGCCGGCAATGCGAACAGGTGGATCGAAGACTGGGGCGACCCGCGCTCGCCATCTGTCGATGTGATCGACTGGATCGAACTCATTCCGTTTTCCGAAACGCGCAATTATGTGCAACGGGTGATGGAAAACCTCCAGGTCTATCGTCACCGTTTAAGCGGGGCGCCGACGCCGATACGGCTGGAAGAAGATCTGCGCCGCGGCCGCTAGGCCGCGAGGGCGCGCGAAAACGTCTCGGCATCGACGTTGCCGCCGCTTGCGAAAACCGCAATCGTGGCGCCGCGAACGTCGACGTCTCCCTTCAACAACGCCGCCAAAGGCGCAGCGCCCGAGGGTTCAAGCACAAGTTTCAAGTTCACGAACGCGAACTTCATCGCGCTTAAGACCTCTTCATCCGACACAGTCACCACGCGTTCGAAGCGTGCGCGCGCGATGGCGAAGGGGAGTTCACCCATCTGCTCCGTGAGCAAGCCGTCGCAAATCGAGCGTATGCCCGGTTCGTTCCGTTGAATGACGTCCCCCGCCAAGGTGCGCGCGATATCGTCGTGTCCGTTAGGCTCCACCGCGATGATCCTCGCGTTCGGCAGCGCCAGCGCCACGCCAGCAGCTAATCCCCCGCCCGAGGCGGGAACGAACACAATGTTTGGCGCCGCTTCTTCGTGGACCTCCAGTCCCGCTGTCCCTTGCCCAGCGATCACCAGCGGATCGTCGAATGGTTTCACCAAATTGAGCCCCCGCTCCGACGCGAGCCGGGCGCCGATCTCTTCTCGGCTCTCGCGCACACGATCGTAAAGGACCACTTCAGCCCCATTCGCGCGCGTGCGCGCCAGCTTTATCTGCGGCGCGTCGGAGGGCATGACAATCGTCGCGGCAACGCCGAAGTGCCGCGCCGCGGTCGCCACCGCGATGGCGTGGTTGCCGGACGAAAAGGCCAACACGCCGCGCGCACGCACTTCCGGCGTCAACGCCGCCAATGCGTTTGCCGCGCCGCGCATCTTGAAGGCGCCGCCGCGCTGAAGGCATTCGGCCTTCACGAGCACATGCGCGCCTATTGCCTCGTCCAGCGCCTCATTGCGCACCAGCGGCGTGCGCACCGCGATGCCTCTGATGCGATCGGACGCCGCTCTTACATCGTCAATCGTCGGTACGCTCATCA
>CAYRHK010000158.1:0-5885 GCA_964423825.1 uncultured Terricaulis sp.
CTGCGCCGCCGTTGTCGGTCTGGCGATCGCAGTGAATTTCGCGCCAGGCATCACGCTGGATGCGGCGCGAGCGAAGCCCTCAGAGCGCCGCAAGCGCCGCCGACCTCAGCTGCCCCAGCAGGCGTAGGCCACTTCCTTCATCTTGATCGCACTGCCGGCGCCCATGGTGCGGCTTTGGCCGTTTATGGTCACCGTGATGCGGTCATCAGGCTGCACCGCCGCCAGGATCGGCGGCCGCTGCGGCAGAGCGATTACCGCGGCGCGATTACGACCGCGCCCATCGACGCGCACCGGCACGTTCACGCTCATGTTGCCGATCCGCACAGACGCCGTGCGTGCACGACGCGCTTCACGCGCCAACGTGAATTCGGATAGGATGATGTCCCCGGTCGGCGGTTGGCACGCGATCGTGGCGGTGACGCGCCCATCCTCGTTGCGCTCGGTCGCTGTCGCCGTGCCGTTAGCGTAGGCATAGGTCCAATTGAACGATTGCGCGCCCGCCCCGCCCGCCAGGGCCACGGCCGCCGCAAAGATGCCCGCCGCCACAAAAGTCCGCATACGCCAAATCTCCCGCTGTTCGCGGGCGTCCTAGCAGGCTTGCGCGCGGCCCGCATCCGCCTTGTTCAGCGGTTTCGCGCCATGGCCCGCTCCAAATCCAGCAGCGCCTGCTTGCGCGGCAGGCCGCCGCCGAAGCCGGTAAGCCCGCCGTCAGCGCCGATGACACGATGGCAAGGTACGATGATCGAAATCGGGTTCCGCCCATTGGCCGCGCCCACCGCGCGCACCGCCTTGGGCCGGCCAATCGCGGCAGCTTGCTGCGCGTAAGTGCGCGTCGCGCCGTAGGGAATCTTTGAAAGAGCGGCCCACACCGCGCGCTGAAATTCTGTCCCATCGCCAGCGGTGGGCACTGAGAACGCCCTGAGCTTGCCCGCGAAATAGCGGTCTAGCTCGCGCCTCGCCAGCGCAAGCACGCGATCTTCGCCGCGCGGGCTGGCCGCGAGCGGATAACGCGGCTCGTCGAACTCGACGCCGGTCAGCGCCGCGCCATTGGAGTGCAAGGTCAGCGGCCCGACTGGACTGTCGTGGATGCAAGAGATCATGTGCGCACACTCTTCGTTGCGGCGCGCCGCCAGAGCCGGATCGCGGCGTAGGCGCGCCAAGGTTTCAGATGTTCGAGCGTCTCGCCTTTGGTGCCGAGCGCGTTGACGAGCGCGATGTCGGTCGAAGGGTATGCATCGGGGTCACCGAGCGCGCGCAACGCTACGTACTCGATTGTCCACGGCCCGACGCCCGGAATTTCGGCGAGCGCCGCGCGTCCCGCCGCAATGGCGCCGCGCATCAGCGGCAACTTGCCGTCCGCCGTTGCGCACGCCAGCGCATGCAAGGTCTCGGCGCGCTTCCTCGGCAAGCCGATCTTGGCGATGGCGGCGACGCCGGCGTTGGCAAGCGCTTCGGCGGTCGGGAACGCGATGTACAACACACCCTCAGCGCTTGGGAGGCGCTCGCCAAACCGCTCCACCAATCGCTCCGTCAGCGTGCGCGCACCAGCGACCGTCACTTGCTGACCCAACACCGCGCGCATGACGCACTCGAAACCGTCGAGCATGCCCGGCACGCGCACGCCAGGCTCGCGCTTCACATCGCTCGCGAGGCGCTTGTCGCCCGCCAGATGCGCATCGACGACGCCCATGTCGGCGTCCAGATCGAACGCGCCGCGCACTTGCGACACCAGTCCGCGCAGATGCGGCGCGAACGTCTCCGCAACCGTGAGCATCAGCCCCTTGGGGCCCATCGTCACTGACAACCGCCCCACCGCATCGCCGACGCGCAGCACGCGCGCGTAGCTTGTCTTGTCAGCATACTCGACGCCGGCCAGCGCCCGCGCGCCCAGGAAGGTCAGCACCGGCGCCAGATTGTACTCACCGCGTGGGGAGAGGCTCACCGTGAAGCTCTCGCCGCGCTCGATGGCCTTGCGTCCGCGCATCGCCGACGGCGGCGCGCCATAGCGCTCCTTCATCGTCGCGTTGAAGCGGCGCAACGAACGAAACCCGGACGCAAACGCGATCTCGGTGATCGGCAGCGCGGTCTCGTTGAGCAGGCGCCGCGCGGCCAGTAATCTGCTCGTCTGCGCCAACTGGATGGGGCTTGCGCCAAAGGCGCCGTTCATCACCCGGCGCAGATGCCGCGCGGTGACGCCGAGTTGTTCGGCCAGCGATTCCAAACCCTCTTCTTCGAGCGCGCCGGCTTCGATTCGTTGGTACGCGGCCGCCGCCAGCCGCGCTGGCGCATCGATCGGCGCCAATCCGGGGGCGCGCTCGGGCCGGCAGATGAGACACGGGCGAAACCCCGCCGCTTCCGCCGCCGCCGCCGAGGGCCAGAAGGTGCGGTTCGCGCGCTTGACCAGCCGCGCGGGGCAAATGCAGCGGCAATAAATCCCGGTCGAGGTGACGCCGATATAGAAGCGCCCGTCGAAACGGCGATCCTTGGCGTCGCAGGCGGCGTGGCAAGTGTCTGCGTCGAGCATGGGGAGACTTTACGCCGCCCCACACGCCCCGTCTCGCCGGATTCGGACATGGCGGCGACGGTGGGCAACGTGGTGGCGACGCGTGACACGAAGTCTTTACGCCCAATTAACCAAGAAGGGCGCGGCATATACGGCCCCGGATAGAATCGAGTCGCCGTGCAAATTATAGGCAATCCGACATTTCGCGAATGGGTGGATCAGCAACCGGATCCTGAGTGGCCCGGGCTCCCGCTTACACATGTCACGCGCGGCACTATTGCGGAGCGCATTGCGCGTCACGGGACAGTCGAGCCGGCTCCATGCCATGGGACCGGGAAGGAGACGGCCTACTTCTTTTATGGGCGCGCAGCGTACCGACCCAGGGAGGCACCGGTCATAAAGTTTGAGTTTGCAACTCCTTACTGCTTTGTTTTTGACGATAGGTTGCTCGACCAAGCCGATGCAATCCATCCATTTGATACTGGGGCTAAGGCCAGTCGCAGTTACGACCATGTCCTCACCGAAGACATGCCTTTGGAGGACTTCAACCTTGTTGGCGACCTAAGGCGTCCGAATAAGTTAGTCGCGCGAGTATTTGGGACCATGTCCGCGTATTACGAAGGAGACCGCAGCAAAATCGACGTCAGCATTGCAAAGCCCTGGCAACACCTCGCTCATGCTTATGTTCAGCTTCTCAAGTCACCCGGGCGAAACGAACCGGACGATAGAATTGGATCCGTGGAGGTGGCAATCCACGAGTCTGTCTCCTTGCAAAGGTATCTTAGGGCGGTTGTTGTGCCCCACACGGTTTGGAGCGAGGGCGCACGTGCTCCTTGGTTGCGGGATGTTGAAGCTGATGGCGCAGAGATCGTCGCGTACCCATTCGTGGGAGGGCGTCCTCCCGAGCACTACCACACGCTGATTGATACTGCTGTTCGCGAACTATATCGGCGCTGGGGCATATCTATCTGAATGGCATTCGATTTGTGATCTCCTCAGCGAAGGGGGCGGTCTTGGTCCTTATGTACGATTGTAAGAAGGACGCCCCGCCCGCCCCGTATCGCCGGAATCGGACATGGTGGCCTTGCTAGATGCAGCGGAATTCCGCATAGAGTGCGCGTCCGGGTAGAGCGGTGCCCCGGTTAGGCGAAGGCCCAATCACCGCGCCTGTCCTATTGGAGGCGCGTCATGGGCATTTCGAATTTCCCACCACTATCTCGTCGGGCGGCGCTGGTTGGCGCGGCGTCGCTGGTTGCCGGCTGCGCGAGCGCAACCGCGCCAAATGCCGAAGCGACGAGAGTCCTCTTCGTTTGCCAATACGGCACGGTGAAGAGCGCTGTCGCGCGCGAGCACTTTCGGCGTCTGACAGCGTCTCGCGGGATTCACGTTCACGTGGAGTCGCGCGGCATTACCCGGAAGACCACATTTCGCCGGCGCTGTCGGAAGCTCTGGTCGCGGAAGGCTTGGACGTGCGCAGCGAGCCCCTCCGTGCGCTAACCGCTAGCGATCTTGCCGGCTCCGATATCATCGTCGCCTTTGATTCACTGCCATCGCGGTTCGGTGACTGGTCGGTGCGCGACTGGTCCGATTTGCCGTCGATGAACGCCAACTACGCCGAGGCGCGCGCTATATTGCTACAGAGACTGAGCGCGCTCAGCGCCGAAATTGAGAGTAAAATACGAGGATAGCCCGCCCCCAATCCGACCGAGTTCACACCGCGCGTATCATTTCCCCATCCCGCTCAAGGGAGGCGATCGGCGCCCAGAGCCAAACGTGAGCGGGACGCGGTTTGAACGCGATGAAGCAAGAGCAGCAATGCTCGAAATTTCGCGCTTCGGTGAGCAAAGGAAGCCGAAGCGTCCGGGACCTGAGGACTTGGCCTTGGCCCCCGCGTCATCCGGGAACGACAGCACGGCGCTAACGACGCGCCGGACCCCCAGCGAGCAGGGCGACCCCCGCGCTCGTATGGCCCTCCGGGCGTTGCTTGAACGCCTCATGCTGCCGCCGGTTGTACAACAGACCGCGCAGGGCGCGCCTCGGCGCCAACCCTAATATTGTACTCTTGAAGCTTCAGTCGAAGCGCGCCCTGCTCTCCCGCTTTTCGAGAGCGCTTTTCCGGCCGCAAGGCCAACAAGGATGGAGCATGGCTGTTGCTCTCCTTCTCCTTCGCCGTCTCCGACCCCCGCCCATCCTCCCCCTTTCAGGGGAAGGAGCAGGTCGGCGCTACAGGACTCCTCCCCCTGAAAGGGGGAGGATGGGAGGGGGTCCCGTCCCACCGTGCAGTGCGGCGGCGGGCTAGGCCGCTTGTGCCGCGCTCAGACCCAGATAGCGCTTCAAATGATGATCGACGTTGCCGAATGTGGAATCGAGCATGGTCACGCGCTTGAAATAGTGCCCCACCCGCATCTCTTCGGTGACGCCCATGCCGCCGTGCGTCTGCACCGCCGCTTGGCCCACGAACCGCGCGTGCTTGCCGATCGAGACCTTCGCAGCCGACACCGCCTTGGCGCGTTCGGCGTCGCTTTCGCCGAGCTTGATCGTCGCCCGCAGCGCCATCGAGTAAGATTCTTCGGCCGCCATGAACATGTCGACCATACGGTGCTGCAGCACTTGGAACTCTCCGATGGCGCGCCCAAATTGCTTGCGCGTCTTGGCGTAGTCCTGCGTCAACGAACACATCATGCGCATGGCGCCGACCGCTTCGTGGCCATAAGCGGCGTTGGCCTCATCGACGAGGCGCTCGATCAGAGCCCCCGCGCCGCCCTCCGCGCCAACGAGATGCTCCCCACCCACCGCGACGTTCTCGAGATAAATATCCGCCGCGCGCGACCCGTCCATGGTCGGGTAATCGCGCGTCGTGATCCCCTTAGCCGACTTCGGCACGAGGAACAGCGACACACCCTTGGCTTCCCGCTGACCACCGCCCGTGCGCGCGCTGACCAGCAAGTGGCACGCTTGCGGCGCGCCCAGCACCACCGCCTTCTGACCGTTCAGCACATAGCCGGCGCCGTCCTTCTTCGCCGTCGTGCTGACGTCGCTCAGCGCCCAGCGGCTCTTCGGTTCGGCTTGCGCGAACGCGACGATGCACTTGCCTTCGGCAATCGCTGGCAGCCGCTCCTGCTTCTGCGCCTCGCTGCCGGCATGGACGAGCGCGCCAGCGCCGATCACGACCGTCGAAACATAAGGTTCGACCACGAGCGCCTTACCGAACTCTTCGGTCACGACGCTGACATCGATCGCGCCTCCGCCGAGGCCCCCATACGCCTCCGGCAGCGGCGCCGCCAACAGACCCAGCTCGGCGAAAGTCGCCCAATTGGCCTTCCAGCCGTCTTCGCTCGCGAGCGCGGCGCGGCGCTTGTCGAAATCGTACTGCCCCGCCGCC
>CAYRHK010000159.1:0-5881 GCA_964423825.1 uncultured Terricaulis sp.
AAGTCGCCGACCGGCGCATCTTCCCGGCGATCGACGTGCTCAAGTCCGGCACGCGGAAGGACGAACTGATCACGCCGAAGGAACATCTGCAAAAGATGTACGTGCTACGGCGCATTCTTTCGCCGATGGGCACGCAGGATGCGATCGAGTTCCTGCTCGACAAGCTCAAGGGCTCCAAGAACAACGAGGACTTCTTCCAGAGCATGAACACCTGAGCGGCGTTAGCCCAATCCGATTAGCGCCTCCGCCAGTGAGCGCCAGGCGCCGGTCTTCGATACCGGAACAACAAGCAAGGCGACCGCAACCGCGATTCCGGTGGCAATCATGCCGACGCGTTGAGGCGCGCCGCGTGTGCGCCACTGGATGATGAGAAGCGCGAACATCGGCGCCAAGCCGATGATGGCCGGCAACACCGTGACTTCGACGGGTGGCGGGCCCATGGCGCCGGGCGGCGCTAGGAACGTCAAGAACCAGCGCGCCACAGGCGCGCCGAGCATTGAAGAGGTCGCCGCGAGCATCAGCGCTTTATGAGCGTCTGGCTTGCGGATGTTGGCGATGGCGGCCGCGACGAACCCCGCGAACAAGACGATGCCGCTCAGCGGAACGATCAAGAAGGCTTGCGCTTCGGCGCCGAAGCCCGATTCGGTCGCGCGCACACCGGCGTGGATGGCGGTCAGCGCGCCGAAAGTAAGCACAAGCGTCGCGAGGGAAATTCCGGCCATGCCCCAGTCGCGGTGGCTTGGCACGCGACCCTTCGTGACGAGCCAGGACTGAAACACCAAGAACGCTGTCCAGCTGTAGAAGATCGCGGCGTGCATGTGCATGAGCGGGTGAGCATTGAAGCGGTCCTGCGCCATGATCATCCAATAGGTAGGCAAGAAGCCGAGTATGGCGATAGCCAAACAGGAGGCCGTCAGCCAGAAGTACGTGGCGCCGCTCCCTGACTGGGTGTGTCGGACCTTATCGTTCAAAGCATTCGAAGTCATACGTTCCCCCTGCGCCTATGAAGTTAGGACCAAGCTTCCCATCGTTTTGCGTGACTCCAAATCGGCGTGCGCCTGGGCTGCGTCGGCTAGCGCGTAACGCGTCGGCGGCGTGATTTTGACTATGCCGCGGGTTACAATTTCGAAGAGATCCGCCGCGGTTTCGTCGAGCGTTTCCGTCGTCGCGGTGTAGTGAAACAACGTAGGGCGGGTAAGGAAGAGCGAGCCCTTCTGTGAAAGCAAAAGCGGATTGATGTCCGGCGGCGGGCCGGAGGCGTTGCCGTAGCTCACCATCATCCCGAGCGGGCGCAAGCTATCGAGCGAACCGGCCCAGGTGTCTTTGCCGACGCCGTCATAGACGACATGCACGCCCTCGCCCACGATGGCGCGGACGCGTGGCGCAAAGGTTTCGCTGCCTTGAAGTATGAGCACATGATCGGCGCCAAGCGAACGCGCAATATCGGCTTTGGCCTCGGCGCCGACCGCTGCGATCACATGCGCGCCGAGGTGCTTTGCCCATTGTACAAGAATTTGTCCGACGCCACCGGCGGCCGCGTGAACCAGCACCCAATGGCCTTGTTCCACGCGAAACGTCTTACGCAATAGATAACGCGCGGTCATGCCTTTGAGCAGCGAGGCGGCGGCGATGTCGAGTGCAATTGACTCTGGGACTCTGACGGCACGCGACGCTTGCACGACGTGTGCTTCAGCGTAGGCGCCGATGGGGCCGGTGCAATAGGCGATGCGATCGCCAGTTTTGAAGCGGTTCACACCGTCGCCGATCGCCTCGACAATGCCCGCGGCTTCGAGACCCAGCCCGCTTGGGAGCGGGTTTTTGTACAAGCCGGTGCGATGATAGGTGTCGATGAAATTGACGCCGATGGCTTGGTGGCGAACGAGCACTTCGCCGGGGCCTGGCGATGGCGCTGGAACGTCTGCGAGCCTCACGACCTCCGGTCCGCCGTGTTGGTCAATTCTAATTGCGCGCATCGAACGGCTCCTCGTCATCCCGGCCGACCGAAGGGAGAGCCGGGATCCAGGGGTTGATAGGATACTGCATTTGCCCCTGGGTCCCGGATCGCTCGTTTTGGTCGCCTCCGGGATGACGGGTTCATCTCACGCATTGCATCGCCGCGTGGCCTTCGACGCCATCGGCCGCGTCGAGATCGCGGGCGGCTTCCGGCGTGCGATCAGTTGCGATCAGCACCAGGCCGGTCTCGGCGAACTCGGCGTATTGGTCGTCGCCCTCGCGCACGAAGCGACCATCCCAGGATGTGGCTGGATTGCCGAGCGTGCCGAACATCGGCTCGACACCCCGTTCGATGAGCGCGACATTGAGCGCGGCGTTGGGCTCCTCGACGCCGGTCCATGCCAGCACGCGGGTTAGGTCGACGCCGGCGCGTTCTAGTTCCGCGAGATCATCTTCGTTTTCGATGGATACAGAGAGCACGAGGTCCGGCGCCAGGCGATGCACGCGGATTGCGGCGGCGACGCTGTAGGTGATGAATACCACCCGATCTTGCGCGCCAGCGGCGCGGATCTCGGCGATCACATCTTCGTACGAGACGCCGCGCTTCACATCGATCTCCAGGATAGTGCGGCCCTCGGCCCAATCGAGCGCTTCGCGGAAGGTCGGCGGATGGGCGTCGAGCGTTTGGCCGTCATTGTCTTGCAGTTGCAGCGCTCGGAAGTTGGCGAGCGTGATCTGATCGACGGGACCTTCGCCGGTGGTTGTGCGGTCGAGTTCTTCATCGTGCATCAGCACGAGTGCGCCATCGCTGGTTTCGCCGATGTCGATCTCCAACAGCGCGGGCGCCTGGCGCAGCGTGTTCTCGAAGGTGGCGATGGCGTTTTCGGCGAAGCCAGGCGCGGGCCCGCCGCGATGAGCGCCGATCACGGTGTAGCCGCGCTCACGCAAGCAGTCGAAGAAGGCGGGCAGATTCGTCGGCGCGAGCGGTTGTTGCGTGAAGGTTGGATCGCCGTTCCAGCGCACTTCGCGATCAGCGTCGCTGTTGTTCGAGTCACAAGCGGCGAGCGTCAGGGCTGCGGCCAGGAGAAAGCGTTTCATCCGAGGTGAGCCTTGAAGAATTCGATGGTGCGTTGATCGGCGACGCGCGCATCAGCGGCGTCATAGCTCTTGCCGCCTTCGCGGGTGAAGGCGTGATCGCGCGCGGGATAGTCGTGGAGCGTGACCAGCGCATTGTCGGAGAGGCTCTGCTTCATCTGCGCTTGCGCGTCGGGCGGCACGAAGCCGTCTTGGCCGGCGATGTGCAGCGCGAGCGGCTTCTTGATGTTAGGAGCTTCGCCCAAAAACGCGGGAATGTTGACACCGTAATAGCCGACGCTAGCGTCAGCGTTAGTGCGCGTCGCAGTGAGGTACGCAAGCAGGCCACCGAGGCAATATCCGACGGCGCCGACTTTTCCTTGGTACTCAGCCAACTTGCCAGCGGTTGGCGTGCGGAACTCGAATGTCAGCATCTCGCGCGCATGATCGATGGTGGCTTGAATGTCGGTGATGCCCTTGTCGATGTCGAAGCGCTTGAAATAGTCGAAGGCCTGGTTCCACTCGGCTTCGCTTTGATCGGTGATGTCGATGTCCTTGCCGAGGCGCCAGAAGAGATCGGGGGCGATCGCAAGAAAGCCTTCGCGCGCCAGCCAATCGGCTTTGCCGCGCATCACGGCGTTGACGCCAAAGATCTCTTGGATTGCTACCACGGCGGCCTTGGGCGCTTCCGAGGGGCGCGCCACGTAGGCGCGGAAGGCGCCATCAGGTCCCTGTACCTGAACCCACTCACCCATAGCTTTGTATCTCCAATTTTGGCCGCATCGAGCGAACTGCGTTATAGACGCCGCAAGCGACAGAGGAATGGCCCCATGAAATTCACCGTCAATGTCGAGTGCAGCCCTGAGGAAGCGCGCCGCTTCATGGGCTTGCCAGACGTCACGCCGATCAACGACAAGCTGGTCGAGGAGATGGGCAAGCGGATGGAGGCCAATCTCAAGCTGATGAGTCCCGACACGATGATGGGCGCGTGGATGAGCGTCGGCACGCAGGCGCAGGACGCGTTTGTGAAGCTGATGACCACGGCGGCGGGGGCTGGTGGGACGAAGCCCTAAGGTCTTTTCCGGATTCAGGTTTTTCACGTGAAACGCGACAGTATCGTAGCGCTGGCGTCGGGCGTCGGGCGGGCCGGGGTCGCGGTGATCCGGGTTTCGGGGCCGATGGCCGGGCCGCTGCTCAGGGCGTTGACCGGGCGGGCTCTGCCGGCAGCGCGGCTAGCGACCCTGGCCGTCTTGCGCGACCCGGTTAGCGGCGAGGCGCTCGACGAGGCGTTGACGCTTTGGTTTCCCGGGCCAGGGAGTTTCACGGGCGAGAATGTTGCGGAGCTGCACGTCCACGGCGGGCCCGCGGTGATCGAGGCGGTTATCGGGGCTTGTCTTGCTGTCGCGGGAGTTCGGCCAGCGGAACCGGGCGAGTTCACGCGGCGGGCGTTTGAGAACGGTAAGCTCGACTTGGCGGAGGCCGAAGGGCTTGCGGACCTGGTGGACGCCGAGACCGAGGGGCAGCGACGGCAGGCGCTGCGGCAGGCCAAGGGCGCGCTGAGCGCAATTTATGAGGGCTGGCGGGGGCGTCTGATCGAGGCGGCGGCTTTGATCGAGGCGGAGATCGACTTTCCGGATGAGGATTTGCCTGGCGCGCTGGCGAGGCGGGCGGGGACGATTCTGGAGGTCTTGGCTGCCGATATGGGCCGCCACCTTGACGACGGGCATCGCGGCGAGCGGGTGCGGGAGGGCTATCGGATCGCGATCATCGGGCCGCCCAATGCGGGGAAATCGAGCTTGTTGAACGCGCTCGCGGGCCGAGAGGCGGCGATTGTATCGGAGATGCCGGGGACCACGCGGGACGTGGTCGAGGTGCGGCTAGTGCTGGCTGGGTTTCCGGTCTGGGTGGCGGACACGGCGGGGTTGCGGGAGGCGGCGGACGCGATCGAGGCGGAGGGCGTGCGGCGGGCGCTCAAGCGGGCGGAAGAGGCGGACCTGCGGATCGGGGTGGTGGAGGCGGGGGCTGAGGTTCCGGCGGAGGTCGCGGCGGCGCTGCGGGCTGGTGATGTTGTGGTGCGGTCGAAGATTGATCTCGTTGACCCCCTCCCATCCTCCCCCTTTCAGGGGGAGGAGCAGGTCGACGCTACAGAGCTCCTCCCCCTGAAAGGGGGAGGATGGGAGGGGGTCGCGACGGTTGCGATTTCAACCGTTGCCGGCAGAGGCGCAGCCGAGCTTGAAGCCCTGATTTCGGCGCGGGTGGAAGCTGCGCTGGGATCGGAGGAGACGCCGATGTTGACGCGGGCGCGGCACCGGCGGTTGGTGGAGGAGGCGCGGGCGGCGTTGTTGCGCGCCCTGCCCGGTCTGGATGGCGCGCCGGAGTTGGCGGCGGAGGACGTGCGCGCGGCTGCGGCGGCGTTGGGGCGGCTTACAGGGCGGATCGGTGTGGAGGACCTGCTGGACGAGATATTCGCCAGCTTCTGCATCGGGAAATAGCTCTTGACGCAGCTGTCCGAACTGGGTGGCTTTTTCCAAGCTTACGGCGAGCACCTGTCTCGGCGAGCGGAGGAAGAAAGCCAACCTACTGACTCGATTCAGGTTTCACGTGAATCAGGTGAACATCGGATTCACGAGTTTCCCGTGGAACCCGGACGGGGCCGTGACGGCGGGGCTGGCGTCGCCTATGTAGCCCCCCGTGAGTTCCTACGATGTCATTGTGATCGGCGGCGGCCATGCCGGCTGCGAAGCCGCTGTGGCGGCGGCGCGGCTGGGCGCGCGCACGCTACTCCTCACCCACAAGCTCGAGACCATCGGGGAAATGAGCTGCAACCCGGCGATCGGCGGCCTGGGCAAGGGGC
>CAYRHK010000160.1:0-5870 GCA_964423825.1 uncultured Terricaulis sp.
ATTTCCACCCCTTTGCAGGCTGTTTTCACCGCTCCCGTTGACTCCACTAGCATGATGACGCAACACTGGCAAAAATTAAACAGTCGCCTGATTAATTGGTGTGCGGGGAGGTCAATATGAGAACGCGTGCGGTTTGGCTGGCGGTGCTGTGCGCTGGGGTGAGCGCGTTTGCATTGCCGGGAGTAGCGGCGGCGCAGGATTCCGTTGTCGCTGAAGACGAAGAGGCGATTGTCGTTACCGCGCGGCGCCGCGAAGAGAGCCTCCAGGACGTTCCCATCGCGGTTACCGCTTTCTCCGCCGAAGCGCTTGAGGCCGCAGGCGCCCAAGACCTGACGGCGATTTCCCAGTCCACACCGAATGTCACGCTTGAGAACTCGCGGGCGACGAATTCGACGCTCACGGCTTTCATTCGCGGCGTCGGCCAGCAGGATCCGGTTGCCGGCTTCGAGCAGGGCGTTGGGATCTATCTCGACGACGTGTACCTCAACCGTCCGCAGGGCGCGGTTCTGGATGTCTACGACCTCGAACGCATCGAAGTGCTGCGCGGTCCGCAAGGAACGCTCTATGGACGCAACACCATAGGCGGCGCCGTGAAGTACGTGACGCGTCGCCTGGATCCCGACGAGCCGACCCTGCGCGCGCGCTTTGCGTACGGCAGCTACAATCAGATGGATGTTGTGCTGTCGGGTTCGACGCCGTTGTCCGACACCTTCCGCGTCGGCGGCGCCTTGGCGGCGTTCACGCGCGACGGCTTCGGCGAAAACCTGACCACGGGCGACGACAACTACGACAAGGATGTCTTTGCTGCGCGCATTTCAGCTGAATGGGAGCCGTCGTCCGATCTGTTGTTCCGCGTCTCGGCCGACTACACGCAGGACGATTCATCGCCTCGGCAGGGGCACAGGCTGCTGGCCAGCGGTGTGAGCGGATCTTCGCCCCTGGACGGCGACTATGACACTGAAGCGGGCATAACGTTGCTCGGCCCGATCGCCGATAACAGCGTCGAGGCGACAGGCGGGCAGTTCATGGTCGACTGGTCGCCGGGGACAAACTGGACGCTGCGCTCAATCACCGCGTACCGGGAAGACCGTTCTGAGTCGCCGATTGATTTCGACTCCACCGCCGCGCGGAGTTTCGATGCGCCGGTTGTTTACGAGAACGAGCAATTCAGCCAAGAGGTCCAGGCGATCTATGAGGGCGAGCGATTGGCGATCGTTGCCGGGGCCTACTATCTCGACGCCAACGCTTACAACGCCTTCGACGTGTACTTTCCATCGTTGACGCAGCTGACGATCGGGGATGTCGATACCCAGACGTGGGCGGTGTTCGGCGAAGCTACATTCGACTTCACTGAGACGCTGAGCCTGACCGTGGGCGGGCGATACACAGAAGATGAGCGGTCATCGCGGGTTGTGCGTCAATTCTTCGCGCCGGGTCCGTCACCGGCTTTCGGCGGGCCAGGTGTCATCGGAACGACCCAGCCGGTGCCAACGTTCATCGGGACACGGACGGACGATGCCTTCACACCGCGGATTATTCTGGCTTGGGAACCTGATCCAGACTTGAATCTGTACGCGTCATATTCGCAAGGCTTCAAGGGAGGCGGCTTCGATCCACGCGGCAACTTCGCCAATGCCGACGTGCGCGAAGGCTTCTTGCCAGAGTTCGTGGATTCCTACGAAATCGGCGCGAAGATGATCTTGTTCGGCGGCCGGGCTCGCATCAACAGCGACATCTTCTTCGCTGAGTATTCCGATGTGCAGATCCCCGGCTCTGTGATTATCCCGGGGCCGCCGGTGACATTCGTTGGCACTGTCACCAATGCCGGCGCGGCCGAAATCTACGGCTTGGAGTTTGAGGGCGCGGCGCAATTCACCGATGCGCTCTCTGGGGCGCTGTCGTTTGGCTACATCCAGGCGGAGTACACCGAGTTCTTGGTGGGCGGAGTGAATGTCGCCAGTGCACGCGACGTGCAGAACACACCAGATTGGACCGGCAACGCCAGCCTAACATATTCCGTGCCGCTGGCGATTGGGCCGACCTCGGGCACGATTTCGTTCACTGGATCCGCTGCTTACCGAAGCGACACCCAGCAGTTCGAGTTCGCCATCCCGCTGCTCGATCAGCCGGCCTTCTGGCTCTATGACGCGGCGGCGTATTGGACCTCAGACAACGACCGTTGGCGTGTCGGCATCTACGGGCGCAACCTGAGCGACGAGCGCTACGTCACTTCGGGCTACAATTTCCCGGGCCTTGCGACCGACAATTCCGTGCTTGCGTTCTACGGCAATCCGCGGACGGTCACGGCTTCGGTTGAAGTGCGCTTCTAGCGTCTCCTTATAGCCGGCGCGGGCGCTTTGCGTCCGCGCCGGATTTGTGGAGCGCAGCGATGCCTCAGTCCCTCCTAACTGACATCATCGTCTTGCACGGACGATGGCGCGGGTCGCACCTAGCCATTGCCGCTAAGGGCGAGCTGCTGGATTGGCGCACGTTCGCGACGCGAGTAACTCGGGTCGCAAATGGCCTCGTTGCGGCGGGGTGCGCGAACGGTTCGCGCATTGGCGTCGTGATGAGCAATGGCGCCGCCATGGTGGAGGTCATGTTCGGCGCCATGGCGGCGGGCGCGATCGTGGCGCCGCTCAACACCAGCGTTTCCGACGATGCGATCGAGGCCATGCTGCGCGACGCTGGCGTTGCCGCGCTGTTCGTGACGCCCGAGCATGCCGAGCGCGTTTCAGCCTCGGTCTTGTCGCAGGTGAAGCTGTGCGTGGTCGCCGGCGAGGGCGGGGGGGCATGGCGCGACTACGCGGACTGGCGCGATCAGCAATCCGACGCGCCGCCGGGCGTAGCGCTCGACCCGGAGGCGGTCTGCAACATTATTTATTCATCAGGAACGACCGGGCAGCCCAAAGGCATCGCGCACACCCAACGTGGACGGCTGGATTGGGCTCACGACCTCGCGCATGCGCTGCGCTATCATAGTGGCGCGCGCTTGCTCGTCGCGACCGGGCTCTATTCGAACATCACGTGGGCGGGGATGTTGCCCACAATAATGTTGGGCGGAACGCTGATTGTTAATGACGGCTTCGATCCGAGCGCGATCATCGCGGCCATCGAGGCCGACCGCGTCACGCACACGTCCATGGTGCCGGTGCAATTTCAGCGCCTGCTCGAGCATCCAGCTTTCGAGGCGAGCGATCGCTCCTCAATGCAGGGGATAATGTGCTGCGGCGCGCCGCTGCCTCAGCATGTGAAAAGTGCGCTGTTCGAAAAATTCGCTTGTGGCGTCATCGAGCTCTACGGTTCCACCGAAGGCATCATCACGACGTTGGCGCCGGAAGAGGCGAAAGGGCGTATGGCGTCGGTCGGCAAGCCGCTTCCAGGCGAAGACCTCGTTGTTCTGAGCGATGACAATGTCCCGGTCGCACGCGGAGAGCCCGGGGAGATCGCCGCGCTCAGCCGCTTCGCCATGCAGGGTTATTGGGGCCAACCAGAAGCGACTGCGGAGGCCTTTTGGATCGACCCAGAGGGGCGGCGCTGGCTGCGCTCCGGCGATATCGGCAGGATCGACGACGAAGGCTATCTCTACATCACGGATCGTAAGAAGGACATGATCATCTCTGGCGGGCAGAACGTCTATCCCGCTGATCTCGAGGCGGTGCTGGTGCGCCACGAGCAGGTGGCGGATTGCGCGGTGTTTGGCGTTCCCAACGACCGATGGGGAGAAGCGCCCTTGGCGCTTGTCGTACTTCGACACGCGGGCGCCGTGAGCGCCGCCGCGCTTTGTGAATGGGCGAACGCGCAGCTCGGCAAACAACAGCGGATCGCCAAGGTCGAACTGCGCGACTCTCTCCCGCGCAACGCCAACGGCAAATTGCTTAAGCGCGACCTGCGAGCGCCCTATTGGTCTTCAGCATCGGATCGTAAGGCATGAACGCAACATCGGAACCAAGCGCTGGCTACCGCGCGTTCGTACTCTTCATGCTGATCGTGGTTTACACGCTCAATTTCGTGGACCGACAGATCATTGGCATTCTTGCGATCCCAATTCAGGAGGAACTCGGCGTATCTGACACGATGATCGGGCTCATGCGCGGGGTATCGTTTGCGCTGTTCTACTCAACGCTTGGGGTGCCGATCGCCTGGCTGGCGGATCGCACCAACCGGGTTTGGATCATTACCGCAGCGCTGACTGTGTGGAGCGCGATGACCGCCGCCTGCGGGCTCGCGACCGGTCCGCTGCAATTGTTCTTTGCGCGCATGGGCGTCGGCGTCGGCGAGGCCGGCGGCATCGCGCCCGCGTACTCGCTCATCACCGACTACTACCCGCCCAATAGGCGCGCGCGCGCGCTGGCGATTTACTCATTCGGGATCCCCATCGGCGGGGCCGTTGGCATCGTGTTCGGTGGCGTCATCGCCACGGTGATGGATTGGCGCGCGGCCTTCATCATGGTGGGCATTGCAGGCGTTGCGCTTGCACCTGTTTTCTTCTCGATCATGCGGGAGCCGTCGCGCGGGCGCTTCGACGGCGGCGCAAAGCTTGCCAGCGGCGCTTCCATCGCCGCGGTTATCGCAACGCTACTGACCAAGCGCTCGTTCTGGACGCTGTCCCTGGGCGCCGCCAGCTCTTCTATCATGGGCTACGGCTTGTTTGCCTGGTTGCCTGCGTTCTTCGTGCGCTCGTTCGGCGAAGAATTGCCTGCCTATCTGAGTTTCTTGCCGGACTGGATGATCCCAGACGGCGCCGGGCCGCTGCTTTACGCGGCCTATTTTTACGGTCTGATTGTGTTGATCGGCGGCGTCATCGGGCTTTTCCTCGGCGGCTTGGCCGCCGATCGATTGGGAGAGAAGCACCGCGGCGCCTACGCGATGGTGCCGGCCGTTGCGTTCTTGTGCACGGTGCCGCTCTACGTCCTGGGCATGCTTTCGCCGTCGTTGACGACGATCTTCTTCGTGCTGTTGGTTCCAACAGCGTTGGGTCTTGCTTGGATCGGCCCGGTCGTTTCCGCGTTCCAGCACATTGTGCCGAGCAACATGCGCGCCACCGCCACCGCGGTGTTTCTCCTCATCAACAATCTGCTTGGACTGGCGCTGGGCGATGTCATCATCGGCGCGCTTTCGGACGGCATGCGCGATCTCTATGGCGATGAATCGCTGCGCTACTCGATCTTGGCTGGGACGGTCTTTTATCTGATTGCCGCGCTCTTCCTGTTCCTCGCAGCGCCACAGCTCAAGCACGATTGGGCCTCGGCAGCGCCAACAACTGGCCCGCCGAAAACCACTGGAACGTCGGGCGAGTTCGTGGAGTCCCGATTCATCAACGCCGACGGTCTCAAGCTGCAGTACCGCGATTATGCGCCTGTCGGGTCGGTGACCGGCCCGCCAGTGCTTTGTTTGCACGGGCTCACGCGAAACGTTCGCGACTACGACGAGCTTGCGCCCATGCTTGCAGGGGTGGGGCGGCGCGTCATCACCGCGTCGCAGCGCGGGCGGGCGGGGTCCGATGCCGATCCGAAGCCTGAGCGCTACAATCCCGCGATCTATACCCAAGACATGCTGGCGCTACTCAATCATCTGGGCATCGAGCAGGCGGTGTTTGTCGGCACGTCGATGGGCGGGCTCATGACCATGATCGCCGCGGCGACCGCGCCGCACCGCATCGCCGGCGCCGTACTCAACGACATTGGCCCCGAGCTCGATCCCAAGGGGCTCGCGCGCATTCAAGCCTATGTTGGTCAGGGTAAAGCGATCGCGAGCTGGGAGGAAGCCGCAGCATTGTGTCGTGGCATCAATGGCATCGCGTTCCCAGACGAGACCGGCGATGCGTTCTGGATGAACTTCGCGCACAAGATTTGCCGCGAGGAGGCGCC
>CAYRHK010000161.1:0-5853 GCA_964423825.1 uncultured Terricaulis sp.
CCCGCGACCATGTGGTGGGTCATGTGCTTCTGATAGGATACGCTCGCCGTGAGCGGGCCCTCGGAAAGGTCGCGCGCGATCGCATCTGGATCGGTTGGATGAGCCGAGAGTATCTCATCTCGCATCGGGTGATTGATCCCGGTGAGCGCGAGATAGGCGGCGTAGAACGGCTCATCGATGCAACGCGTGTCGCCGCGCGCGCCAAAGCTGCGCATCATCGCGGTCGAAAGATTGCGTGGACCCGACCACATCGCGATGCGAACGCCCGCGTTCATGAGATCGGTGTCAAGGTGCGCGTGACAAGGTCGGCATAAAGTGAGGCGATACGCTGCGTCATCGGTCCATTGAGCGCGCTGAGTTCGCGTCCGTCCACCGATTTTACCGGACTGACGCCGGCAAAGGTCCCAGTGATGAAGGCCTCATCGGCGGAATACACATCAAACAACGAGAAGCGCTTCTCGTATGCGGGAATTCCGGCTTCGCGGCATACCCGCAGGATGTTGCCGCGCGTGATGCCTCCCAAACAATACTCTGGAGGCGACGTCCACACTTCGCCATCGCGTACGATGAAGAAATGGGTCGAGTTGCAGGTGGCGACGAACCCAGCCGGATCGAGCATTAGCGCCTCGTCGGCGCCGGCTTTGTCGGCTTGAATGCAGGCCAAGATGCAGTTGAGCTTGGAGTGCGAGTTGAGCTTTTGATCCTGTTCCGCCGGCCCCGTGCGCCGCACATGCACGGTGAACAGCTTCTGTCCGCGCGCGATGACCTCCGGAACCGGAGATTTGTGCTCGGGGATGATCACTACCGTGGCGCTCGTGACCGTGAACCGCGGCGCCTGATAGGGAGTTTTCTTGACGCCACGCGTCACCATCAGCCGGACGTGCACGCCGTCGCGCATGTCGTTGGCCTTCAGACAGTCGAAGAGGCGCTGCTTCAACTCGTCGGGAGCGAGCCCAATATCCATGTCGATGGTCTTGGCCCCGGCATAGAGGCGAGACAGGTGTTGGGGCAGGAACGCGACTCCCCCATCTTTGACGCGCAAGCCCTCCCAAACACCATCACCGAGCAAGTACCCGGAATCGAACACTGAGACGACCGCCTCGTCGCGTCTCTTCAGCGCGCCATTGACGGAGACCAAGATGTCGGCGTTGCGCGGGTCGTCGAGGTAGTCGTGGACGCCCTTGTGTTCGGTGCTCATGATCGGACGCCTACCACAGCGCGGTGACGAGGGCGATTGCGCATAGGTGCGAACCCTGAGAGGCAGGGGCGGGAGGCGGCGGTGCCCGGCGAAATTCGGCTCGATCAGGCAAAGACAAGCTACGACGCCATCGTGATCGGCACGGGGCTCGGCGGCGCGACGCTGGCTCTGAAACTGGTGCGCGCAGGGATGAGGGTGCTTGCGGTTGAGCGTGGAGGGTTCGTAGATGGCGGGCCGCGCCGCGCTGGCGAGCCAGTCGGTCGCTACCTCTACGATATTCAGGGCGCCGACGCCGAGATCGACGCCGTCGGCGGGCAAACCAAATTCTACGGTGCGGCGCTCTATCGATTGCGCGAGAGCGACTTTCGCGAGGTGCAACACGAAGCCGGCGTTTCGCCAGCGTGGCCGATTTCGTACAATGACCTTGAGCCCTATTATGCCGAAGCCGAAGCGCTCTATCGCGTGCATGGCGCGCCGGATGGCGATCCCAGCGAACCGCCGCGCGCCAGCGACTATCCACACCAGGCGCTGCCGCACGATCCGCTTGTCGCCAATGTTGTACGGCGCTTGCAGAAGATCGGGGCGCAGGTGGCGGCCATTCCGCGCGGGCTTGACTACGGGCAGGGACGTCCCTGCGTGCTCTGCCCCACATGCGACGTTCACCTCTGCCGCCTTGACGCCAAGATGGACGCTGAGGTCGCGGCCATTCGCCCAGCGCTCGAAACCGGCAAACTCGATTTGCTGACGAGGGCCGAATGCGTCCGCGTGACGCTCGACGCCGCGGGAAAGCGCGCTGATGGCGTCAGGCTTGTACAAAATGGCGTCGAACACCGCATCGCGGCGTCGATCGTCGCCGTGTGCGCCGGCCAGAAGGGCAGCATCGAACTGTTGCGGCGATCGCGCACGAGCGCGCACAAGGAGGGTCTGGGAAATCAGGGCGGCGCCCTCGGGCGATATCTGGCAGGCCACACCACCGGCGTGATGTTTCCGCTGGTGAGCGCGGCGCCGATCGGGGCGCGCCACACAAAGACTTTCGCGCTCAACGCCAACTACGAGCCAAGCAGCAATTGGCCTTACCCAATGGGCGTGCTGCAGGTGGCGGGGCAAATTCCATTTTGGCGCGAGACTGGCCGCTTGAAACGCCCCTTCGTAAAGGCGGTCGCCGAACGCAGCCTGATGTGCTTTGCCATGACCGAAGCGCTCCCCACGCGCGAGAGTGGTTTTTCGTTCGATGGCGATCGCATCGCCGGCGAGACGCCGCCGCTCGTGAACGCCAAGACCTTCGCCCGCCTCAATCGCGTGTCGGCGGGCCTATTCTGGCGCGCCGGCTATCCGGTCGTGCCGGCGCTGCGTGCGCCGCAGCTTTGGCACAAGACCGGCGGCGCCGTGATGGGCGCCGATCCCGCCAACGCAGTCACCAATGCTGACTGCCAGGTACACGGCATTGGCGGTTTGTACGTTGTCGACGCATCCGTGTTGCCAAGCGCCGGCGCCGTCAATACCGGGCTCACCATCGCCGCACTCGCGCTGCGCGCCGGGGAGACTATTGCTGCGTCGCGCTAGCAGCGACGCTCATTCGCCGTCGTCGCGCAACAAGGCGGTGTCGCGACGAGGCCTGCTGTTCAGAGACAATGATGTGGAGGCGCCGAAGCACTCCTTGTCGCGTGTCGCGAAACCCGCGGAAACCAAGCGATCGACAGCAATACCAGCATGTTGCACGAAGTCCTTGTGGATCACCGCAACGCCAAAGGTTTCGATGACTTCATCGCCAGCGTCGTCTCGGTAGACCACATACTTCCACTCGGCCTTCATGGCTCACTCCGCCAACGCGCGAAAATCGCGGTGGGCAGCAGTAAGTCGCGGCCCGCATGCGGTAGGGCCATTTCCCCGATCTCCCACGCGCCGCCATCGAAGCATTGCTGCGCTGTCTGCGCCAAAGCGATGTAGGACAAGCGGACCGCATAAACGGTGGCGATCATGAAGCCTTTGGCGCTGGTCCGCTCGCCAGCGTCGGTGCGCAACAACGTCTGGCATGCTTCCAACAACTCGGGCAGCTGTCCTTCAAGACGCCATGTCTCCCCGTTGGGCCCCCGCCCAAATTTCGGCGGGTCGAGAATGATCCCATCATAGCGACGTCCGCGCTTGATCTCGCGCCGCACGAACGTCAGCGCGTCGTCGCAAATCCAACGGATGGGAGCATCGGCCAGGCCCGCCGCCGCCTGATTGTCGCGCGCGAATCCAATCGCCTTCCTTGAGGCGTCCACGTGAGTGACCTTGGCGCCGGCCTTGGCGCATACAAGCGAGGCAAGTCCCGTGTATCCGAATAAGTTCAGCACGTCCGCTCGCGCGCCGACGGTCGCCGCGAGACAGTCTCGAGCAAAGCGCCAATGCACTGATTGTTCCGGGAAGAACGCCAAGTGCCTGAACGGCGTCGGCCGCGACTGGAACGTGAGGCCCTCCCAACGCATGGCCCAACTCGTTGGCAGATCGCGATTAAAGCGCCAGCGGCCCGCGTCCTCGTCGTCGACGCCTGTCGGTGCGAAGATCGCGTCCGCGCCATCCCAATCCGCCGCGGGCAATGCTGGGCGCCAGAGCGCCTGCGGTTCAGGGCGCACGAAGCGGTAGGGCCCGACTTGCTCCAGCTTTCCGCCATTGCCGGAGTCGAGCAGGCGATAGTCATGCCAATCGTCGGCGATGAGAACCTTAGGCGCGAGCGCCGTCATAGCCGCGTCTCCGCCATAAATCGTACAACAAAACGCCGGTTGCGATCGCCAGGTTCAGGCTATCGGCGCGCCCGCGCATCGGCAAGCGCACCGATCGATCGCAAGCCGCCTCCATCGCGTTCGATAGTCCCGCTTGCTCATTGCCCATGAGCAGAACAACTCTTGCCGGCGCAGACGCGTCGGCGCTCACGTGTTGGCCTCCCAGCGATGCGCCCCAAAGCTCCGCGCCCTGTTGGCGCTTGAACGCCAGCACTTGGTCGAAGCGCGCGTGCGCGACCTTCACCGCAAACAAGGAGCCCATGCTGGCGCGCACGGCCTCGACCGAAAACGGATCGCAGCACTCGCCGACGAGCACGACGCCCGCCGCGCCTGTGGAATCTGCGGTGCGCAGGATGGTGCCGAGGTTGCCGGGGTCGCGAACGCCCTCCAACGCCACGACGGTATCGCCGGAAATCTCGTCCAAACCGGCAAGGCGCTGCCTGTAAGCGCCAATCACAGTCTGGGGGTTGTCGCGCTTCGAAACCTGTCCGAGCAGACTTTCGCTGGTCTCGATCACCCGCACCCGCGCAGCTTCCGCCTTGTCTATCAGCGCGCGCACTTGCGGACGATCCAGCGCCGCGGGAGCGAAAAGCAGCGTTTCTGGCCATACTCCCAGATCGGCGGCCTCGACCGCCAAGCGTGCGCCTTCCGCCAGAAAAAGTCCTGTTTCGCCGCGCCCCTTTTTGGAGTGTAGGGTCTTCAGCGTTTTGATTAACGGGTTTGCCGCGCTGGTAATGTGGTGAGCCATCAGTGTGTAAAGCGTTCGCCAGCCGGGGTGTTTCTGGTTTTCGCCCAGTTCGTCGCCCATTAGAAGACCCCTGAGGCATTTTACGTAGCAAGCGCGAGGCGCGAATGAATTTCGGACTGCTCTTGTCGCAGGTGATCTTGTTCGCGGCGGCGATCGGCTTGGGGTTCGCGGCGGGCTGGCGCGGGTATCTTGCCATGACGGCGGCGCGTGTGCGCGCTGACGAGCGCGATGCGCAGCGGCTACGGTCGTTATTGAGTCAGCTGCAGTCACGACGCCAGTCATGACGGAGCGCGATCCAGAACCGTCATTGGCCAGCCAGACATCGGTGCTGTTCTGGCTTTTTGGCGCGCTTGTGGCCGCGCTAGTCGGAATGTTTGGACCTCATGATGGCTCGGTTTTTGGCCTGCCGCGTGCGCTGGAGGCGCGTGTCGAGTCTGCGCTCGGCGAGGCAGGCCTGGCGGGAATTGACGTGGTCATGGATAGCCAGCGCGCCACGCTTTACGGCATCGTTGACGTGGAGCCGCGCATTGCCGAAGCGCAAACTTTGACGCTGGCGGCCGCTGGGCCCGGTGGTCCCTGGGCGGGCGGGATCACCCATGTCGATGTGACGGGGCTGAGCGTCGGCGCTTTCGACCTGCCTTATAATTGGGGTGCGCGGCGCGAGGGCGATGGCGTAGTGTTGACGGGTGCAGCGCCAAGCGCTCACGCCCGCGACGCCATCCAGCAGGCGGCTGAGCGCGCCTTCCGCGCCGCTGCCCCTGTCAATTCGATGCACATTGCTGGCGGCGCGGCGGGCGCGGATTTCACCGATATGGCGATTGCCGCCGTACGCGCCCTCGCGCGCCTTCACAGCGGCGAAGCCCGCATCGTAGGAAACCAAATTGTGCTCATCGGAGACGGCGATCAAGACGCCGTCGACGCTGCGCGCGCGGCGTTCACAGCGCCCCCAGCTCCGTTCAGCGTACGCCTCGCGCTGACCATCGATGGGCTCGACGTAGAGCATCCCGAGTTGCAAGGCCTCAACCTCGCTTCCGGCGACGCAAATACCTGCACGCAAGCCTTCGCCCGGCTCATGGAGCGCAATGTCATAAATTTCTCTCCAGGTTCGGCGGCGATCGATCCTTCGAGTCGCGAAATCCTTGACG
>CAYRHK010000162.1:0-5848 GCA_964423825.1 uncultured Terricaulis sp.
CGCGTCCTTCGTCACCACCGCGAGCCCCTCCGCGATCGCTTGCGCGGCGATGACGCGATCCCACGGGTCGCGGTGTGCGTGCGCGAAGCTCGCCGCGCGCGCGGCGTGATCGAGCGAGATCGGCAGCGATTGAAAGCCCTGCTGCCGCACGATCTCATTGACGGCTTCGGGCAAACCGAGCGAGCGCCCGGTGCGTTCCTTGAACTCAGCCTCATATACCGAAGCGGCGCTGACGAAATTGTTCGCACCCGCGCTCGTAATCGCGGCATGGGCAGCGCGCGATAGAAAGGGTGCGTTGGCGGAATACCAGATCAGCGCGTGCGTATCGAGCAACAGCCCGTTCACCGCTTGCGCTCGTCCGGATCCAATGGTTCGTCAATCCAAGCCAGGTCAGCCGGGTCGGGATCGAACGCCTCGGGGCCTGGCGCGACGTAACCCAGTTCCTTCAAATAATGCCGCGGCGTCCACGGCGCCTTCGCTTCCAGCGATACGATCTTCGCCACTGGCTTGCCGCCGCGCGCCAGCACGACTTCCTCGCCCTTGAGGGCGGCGTCCACGAGCGCGGAAAGCTTAGCCTTGGCCTCGGCGATGTTCATCTGGACAGTCACTGGACCAACTTAGTCCAAGTTGGTCCAGATTTCAAGTCGGTCCGCAGGGGCTAAAGGAGCAAGCGGAGCCCAGTATGCCAATTGCCATCTACGATTTTGTCGGTGACGGATACGCCCAGCGCCGTCGCCCCGATCCGCGCATCGCGGCGTTGATCGAGGCGGCGCTCGGCGACGCAAAGACCGTGATCAATGTCGGCGCCGGCGCCGGTTCGTACGAGCCGCGCGACCGCATTGTGCAAGCCGTCGAGCCCTCCGCGCTGATGATCGCGCAACGCTCCACGAACGCCGCGCCTTGCGTGCAAGCCTCGGCGGAGGCGCTGCCGTTCGCGTCGCAGTCGTTCGACGCGGCGATGGCGATCCTCACCATCCATCATTGGTCGGACTGGCGCGCGGGCTTGCGCGAACTGAAACGCGTGGCGCGCCAACGCATCGTGCTTTTTACTTTCGATGTGGAGGCGTCCGACTTCTGGCTGACGCGCGATTATTTTCCAGCACTTGCGGCACTCGATCGCCAAATTATGCCGCCGCTCGATGCGCTCGCGAGCGAACTCGGCGCGTTTCATGCTACGATTGTGCCGGCGCCGCACGATTGCATCGACGGCTTCCTCGGCGCCTATTGGCGCCGGCCTGAAGTGTATCTCGATCCGCGCGCGCGGCAGTCGATGTCATCATTCGCGAAGATCGACGTCGAGGACGGTTTGCAGCGCCTCGCCGCCGACCTCGATAGCGGCGCCTGGCGCGCGCGCAATGCCGCACTTCTCGAGCTCGATGCGCTCGATGTCGGTTACCGGCTGCTGCGGTGGGCGTTGTAGCGCGTTATTCCCCTGCCCAGGTCTTCAGCAATTGGTGCGCGATGGCGTAAGGCGGCGGGCAGAAGGCGCCGGAGAAGCGGCCAGCGAGCAGAAGGCTCGCATCCTCGCGCGAGAACCAACGTCCGCTTTCGAGTTCATGCGCGTCGATGGTCTCTTGGTCGTCGGCCACGCGCGCGATGACGCCGATCATCAGCGAATGCGGGAACGGCCAGGGCTGCGTCGAGTGCACTTGTACTTCGAGCACCTTGAGCCCTGCCTCCTCCATGGTCTCGCGCGCCACCGCTTCCTCGATCGCTTCGCCCGGCTCGATGAAGCCGGCGAGCGCGGAGTGCATGCCGCGCGGCCACATGGATTGGCGCGCGAGGAAGCATTTGTCCTCGAACACCGGCAACATGATGCAAACGGGATCGACGCGCGGAAAGTGCTCGGCGTCGCAAGCCGGGCACACGCGCTTCCAACCCGCTTCCGCGATGACGCTGGGTGTGCCGCACCGCGCGCAATAGCCATTCTTGGCGTGCCATTCGAACACGGCCTTCGCCGGACCGAGCATGGCGAGATCGTCGCGCGAGAGCCTCGCGCCCAGAGCGCGCAAATCGTCGAAGCGTCCGAGTTCATTGAACGCGCTCGCGTCGAGAACGTCGACGGCGAAATACGCCGCGCCTTGCGCGTCGACGCCAAGGAAGAGCCGTGTCGCATCGCCTGAACCGGCGCGATTATAGGTTCCCGGATCGAGCCAGCCCGGCGCGATGGCCTCGCCCACTTCGATGACGAAGGGGCGATGCTCGCAATAGGGCAAGATCAACGTGCTGGGCGCTGCAAACGTCTCAGCGAGCCAGGTATCGTCGCGCCGGCGATGGCCGGCGCGGTCGAGCGACGAGCGGGTGAAGGCGTTGGGATTGGGGGGCAGCAAGCTCACGCTGGCTTCCGGAACCGCAGTACGAATTGATCGGTACGGCCGCGGATGTCGCTCTCGAACACGCGCAGCGTGCGGTTGTCTTCGGGATGACGCAGCACCTCGCTCTCGGCTTCCAGCACGAAGCCCGCCGCTTCCATGTCGCGCACGACTTGCGCCTGATCGATGCGGTGGAGCGTGTTGGTAACGGAAATGTCGCTGCCGGCGACGGCGCTGTGATCGATGATGATGAGCACGCCGCCGGGCTTCAGCGCGTCGAATATGGTCCGGTTCAGCGCCGGCACGTCGAAGTTGAAGAACGGCAGATAGAAGTCGTGATAGATCTGCGAAATGAAGATAGCGTCCAGCGGCTCGCCAACGTTGAAGACGTTGTAACCATCGGTCAGGTGCGTGATGTTCGTGTACGTCGGCGCGATCGCCGTCATCGGGCGCGGGCGCTCGGGCGTACCGGCGCGATCGATCGCGTAGACGCGGCCCGCATCGCCCACCGCCACCGCGAACAGGCGCGAATAATAGCCGCCGCCGGGGCCGACATCGGCGACGCGCCAGCCTTCCTGAACGCCGCTGAACGCCATGATCTCCGCAGGCAGCCGCAAGGCATCGCGCGTGGTGTCGGCCTCGGGGCGGCGGCTATCGGCGACCGCGGCGGCGATATGAGGCGAGGACGCCGTCACCGGGGCCGTCAAGAACAGACCCGGCACCGCGCCGCCCGCGCAAGCGCCCAACAATCCCGCCAGCGCCGCCGCCATTATGAGTTTCCGCATCGCGTCCTCCCTACCACGGCCAGACTTAGCCCAGGAGCGGCGCGGTTGTCTTCAGGCGCTGCGATCAACGGCGCGCTATAAGGGCCCCATGATTCCCGTGACGCCGACGCTAGCGCTCGATGAGCGCGACCTGGAGGAGCGCTTCATCCGCGCTTCGGGGCCGGGCGGACAGAACGTCAACAAGGTGTCGAGCGCGGTGGAGCTGCGGTTTCGGCTTGGCGGCCACACGGCCCTGCCCGACGACGTGCGCGCGCGGCTGGAGACGCTGGCGGGGCGGCGGCTCACGCTTGAGGGCGAGATCGTCATCCGCGCCGACGAACACCGAACCCAAGAGCGCAACCGCGAAGCGGCGCAAACTAGGCTGGTGGCGCTGGTGCGCGAGGCCACGCACAGACCCAAACCACGGCACAAGACCAGGGTGCCGCGCGCGGAAAGGCAGCGCCGGCTCGATCACAAGAAGCGGCGCGGCGACGTGAAGGCTGGGCGCGCCGCACCGCGCGGCGAAGATTGACCGCAGGCGGGAATTTGATCCAGCCGGTTGCTTCGGCCGCGGTCCGGCGCGAAATTTGCTGCATGATCGAGTCGCTTCCCCTTGTATCCATGCACCTGCGACAGCGAGACCCGCGCGCGTTCGCGCAGGCTTTGGGCGAGAGTTTCACCCGCTACGGCTTTGGCGCGGTCGGAGATCACGGCCTCGACACGGGCGTGATCGCGCGGGCATTGGATGCGACGAAGACATTCTTCGCGCTCCCAGAGGAGGTAAAGCGACGCTATCACGTTGTTGGCGGCGCCGGGCAGCGCGGCTACATCCCGTTTGGAGTCGAGGCGGCCAAGGGCGCCGACAAGGTCGACCTCAAGGAATTTTGGCATGTCGGGCGTGAACTGCCCGCGGGCCACAGGTATCGGCCGTTCATGCCGGAGAATTTGTGGCCGGCGGAAGTAGCCAGTTTCAAGCGAGACGTCTACGCGCTTTATGCTGCGCTCGATGCGCTGGGCGGCAAGCTGCTGGAGTCGATCGCGATCTACCTCGGCTTGCGCACAGACTTCTTCGTGGAGGCGGTGCACGAGGGCAATTCGGTATTGCGGCTGCTGCATTATCCCCCGACGCCGCCGAACCCTGACGGTATTCGCGCGGAAGCGCATGAGGACATCAACACCATCACGTTGTTGCTCGGCGCCGAAGAGGCCGGCTTGCAGCTGCTTACGCGCGAAGGCCGCTGGATGGACGTGGCGCCGCCAGAAGGATCGCTGGTGATCAATATGGGCGACATGTTGCAGCGCCTGACCAACCACGTGCTGCCATCAACCACGCATCGCGTCCGCAATCCCGCCGCTGACCGTGCTCACCTGCCGCGCTATTCGATCCCGTTCTTTCTGCACTTTGCGCCAGACTATTTGATCGAGACGCTGCCTTCGTGCATGAGCGCCGACAACCCCAACCGCTATCCGGAGCCGATCAGCGCGCAGGATTATTTGATGGAGCGGCTGCGCGAGATCAGGCTGGCCTGATCATTCGCCCAGAATCGTACGCAAGAACTCCGCGTCAGACCACCTGGCGTCGCCGGGGCGCGGGCGGAAAGAACGGAGGATGCCGCTGGCCTGGCGTGCGATCACAAGATCGAGGTCGGGAACAAGATAAAGACGCTGATCGCCGGCGCCCGCGGCCATGCGGATGATTCCGAACTGCTCGGAGAGAGCCGGATCGAGATCGAGACCGGAGGCGCGCCCCGGCGGCACCAGACCATCGCGCAAGAGCCACCAGGAGAGGCCGTAGCCGGGATTGGCGCGGCTGGGGACGAAGCAAGCTTCGAGCGTGTCGCGGTCAACCAGGCCTTCGCCGCCGCGCTGCACGAACCAACCGAAGCGCGCCCAGTCGCGCGCGGTGAGCGCCGCGCCTTGCGGCATCAGCGGATTGCCATCGCGACCGCGCCGCCACTGCGTTGGCGCGATGCCGAGCGGGGCGAACACGCGCCGCTGCAAATAGGCGACGGGATCGCCATCGGTTTTTCGGCGGATGATCTCGCCGAATATCTGGAACGGCGCCGGCGCGTACTGAAAGCGCACACCCGGTTCCGCAGCCACGGGCAGCGCGACAGCGTCTGCGTACGATGGCGGGCGCAAGCTCGGCTCGCCGCCGATACCGCTGGTCAGCGACAGGAGATGGCGCAGCGTGATGCGGCGGCGTTCATCGTTGCGCCATTCGCGAAGGGTTTCCGCTGCCGGTTCGTCCCACGATGAAATGAGCCGGTCCTGGATCGCGGCAGCAGCCATGATGCCGGTAAAGCTCTTCGTGCCGCTCGCAAGCTCCCAGCCGCGCTCGGCCCCGCCTTCGTTGGGGTAATCCTGGAACACGAGTTGGCCGCGCTGCAGCACATAGAGTGAAACGCCCCGTCGCGCAGCGGAATATGCGGCGGCGTAGCGCAGCGCTTGCGACTGCGCGCGCGCTGACACGGGAACAAGCGCCGCTGCGGCGCTGGCGGCGAGGAAGGCGCGGCGGTTCATGTGGCTAGAACGGTCGGCGCTGGCGGTTCCGTCGTTTCACGCCGCAAAGCGAACGCCGGTCATGCGTTCGCTGAGTTCCCAAAGCCGGTCGGCCAGGATGGGATCAATCGCCCAGGGCCGCACGCCGGTGAAGCCTTTGTCGTCGGCGGGCACCGGGCGGGCGATGTCGCAATCCTCGCAATAGACGCCGCCCTTGCCGTCGAGCTGGGCATTCGTCGCGCACCAGACGCTGGTGGCGGCCCCCTGGCT